>JBKPLN010000033.1:0-3533 GCA_046731635.1 Pseudomonadota bacterium
GCTTAAGGCCTGGTACGTGGATCGCTTCCTGACTTTGCGCGGAACCTCTTTCCGCGATCCAAAGTCGTACTTTCACCGTTATTCGAGCTTGTCCGATCAGGAGGCAATCGAAACCGCATCGTCGATCTGGTCGCGCATCAACCTGGTCAACTTGCACGAAAATATTCTGCCGACGCGGCAACGGGCCGACCTCATCCTGAAGAAAGATGAAAGCCACCTGGTCGAAAATGTCTCGTTGCGGAAATTGTGACTCGAGCCACGTTTAGGCTGCGCGGCGGCTGAGATCGAAATGCTCGAAATAGCGTCTCTTGATGGCTGAAACCGGAAGTACGATCAGCACGTCCGTAGTGCCAAACTCGTAGTCAACGACAGCGCCATCACCGATGTATGCACCGAGGCGTAGATACCCCTTGATCAGCGGCGGCAGCGCCCGCAAGGCATCCTTGGCATCGATGGCTTCCTTCCCCGTGCGATTCATTTCGACATAGCGCTCGGGCAAAGCTCGAGCGCGCCATGGTTCTGGCGCTGCCGCATAATGGTGCAAGAACGAAAGAGGCAGTGCGAGGCGATTGGGGTCGGTCCCGTCAAGGCTCGCGCATCCGAACATCACATCGCAGTGGTTCTGCAGGAAGTACGCATGGATACCATGCCAAAGGAGTTCAACCGTCCGTTTGTTGCGGTAAGGGGCAAGCACGCAGGAACGGCCCAGCTCGAGAAATTGCAGATGGCCGTGGCGCGCGACCAGTGATCCGATATCGAATTCTCCCGCCGTGTAAAAGCCTCCGTATTCTTCGGCCAGCGGCTGGCGGAGCAGCCGGTACGTGCCGACGACGACAGGCCTGTTGAGCGCGTTTCGGTCGCGCGTGGCATGGTCGATAACCAGCAAGTGGTCACAGATTGCGTCATAGCCATCGATATCCCTGCGCGCGAACAATCGCGCGGGGTTCGGGACGGCCGCGCCTTCCTGATAGAAAACGTGGTAACGCAGCTTCTGCGCCTGCCGCACCTCGGCCGCGGTCTGCGCGAGCCTGACCTCGAGGGAGCCGACGCGGCCAAGCGTTTGGGACGGCCGGTGAACGCGGGCGGCCCAGGCTTGCAAGCCGCCATAGGCTTGCAGCGACGGGATTATGCCAGGGACGCCAAGGCCGCCGGGCGCAGGGCGAAACCGCTCAAAGAGGCTACGCTGCGGGTGAAGTGAAGGGCGGATGACCATGGGCGTTCAGGTCCTTTCGGCAAAAATCTGCCAAAACCCTGTCTTTGCCTTCATTTCCGAACTCGCGAATCAGCGATGAAGTGCTGATGTGCCCTACACCACGGACTGACCACGGAATTATGACAGTGTGGGGAAAGCCGTCTCAGGCTGCAAGCGGTTTGCGGGCACAGGGCGTGGCCAATCAAGAACTTCGCCCGGCCGCTTGCTTCATCAGGATGCCGTCCAGTCGCACGTTTCGATTGTCTTGGTTAAGGCGAGGTAAAGCCTAAAGCGGCTGTGGGTAAGTCACGCCGCTCGGCGCACATCGTCGGCGAGCGCCCGGTAGGACAAGGCTTCCGCGAGATGCACGCGTCCGACGCGCTCGGCTCGGTCGAGATCGGCGAGCGTGCGCGCGACACGCAGGATCCGGTGATATCCGCGCGCCGTCAGACGCATCGAGTCCGCGGCATCGCGCAAGAGCGACATGCCGGCTGAGTCCGCTCGAGCGACCTCCTCGAGAACAGGCCCGCTCACCTGTGCATTTGTGCGGACGTCGCTGAGGCCCAAAGTGGCGTATCGCTCGACCTGGATGTCACGCGCCCGCGCCACGCGCGCGGCAACCTCTCGGCTGCCTTCGGCTGGAGGCGGCAGAATCAGATCCGCCGCCGTCACGGCCGGGACTTCCACATGCAGGTCGATCCGGTCGACCAGCGGACCCGACAACCGGCCCTGGTACTCCGCGGCACAATGTATGTTCTGGCCACGCTTGCAGATGAAGCCGGGGTCGCTCGCGCGGCCGCAGCGGCACGTGTTCATCGCCGCGATCAGCATGAAGCGGGCGGGATAGGTGATGCGATGGTTGGCGCGCGAGATGGCCACTTCGCCGGTTTCGAGCGGCTGCCGCAACGAATCGAGGACTTGGCCCGAGAATTCCGGCAGCTCGTCGAGGAAGAGAACACCGTTGTGCGCCAGTGAGATCTCGCCCGGTCGTGCGCGCAGGCCACCACCGACGAGAGCGGGCATCGATGCGGAGTGATCCGGCGAGCGAAAAGGTCTACGATTGTTGAGCGCGGCGCCTTCGATCTCTCCCGCGATCGAGGCGATCATCGATACTTCAAGCAATTCTGCGGGAGAGAGCGGTGGCAAGATCGTCGGCAGCCGGGCCGCGAGCATCGACTTGCCCGCACCAGGCGGTCCGATCATGAGCATATTGGGGCGTCAATGACAAATTGGCCCCTGTGCTTGTCCATAGGCGTCCGTCTTGCACCCTTGGGCCCTTGGCTGGCTTGGGGGTCCTATGGGTCCCTTTTTGTCGGCTGTTCTGTGATTGAGACGCGCCCCGGTCTTTTCAAAAATGCCGAGTAAAGCCCGCCCGGTGTTGCCGAACTACCAGAGTGAATGGCCGAATGTCCGCTATTGGCACAAAGCAGACATGCCGCTCTCGGTTACAACGTTGCATTATTCGCCTGCCGCCGCCGCAATAATTGCTGCGCTTACCGGACGTAGTGAAAACCCATCCCCGCAGCAAACATGATGGCGACGATAGCCAAAGCAATTAGTACGCCGCGTGTTTCCGGGTCCATGCAGGCCGCCGCTTAAAGCAGCAGTACAACAAATGGCACGCGAACAATTGCTATCGTATGAAATTTATGGCTCCGCGTCAGCAGGAGAAAATGGCAAGACCTAATTGCGGGACCGTTGTCCTAATTTGAAAACCGGGTAATCTCGCAGTGCCCCACGGTCCGCCGTAAGCAGGCCGTGAAACCCACCGGCACGACGGTTCACGGGCACCGCCTACCTTGGCCTGTTCCGAGCCCGTGCCATGCCCGAATTATCGGTCCTGCTTCTCGCCGCTTGCATGTTCCTCGGGGCGGCCCTCTACACATCCGTGGGGCACGCCGGGGCATCGGCTTACATCGCACTAATGGCGTTGTTCGGTGTTGCGCCAGCGGTCATGCGGCCCACGGCACTCGCGCTTAACATTCTGGTCGCCAGTTTTACGTCCTTTCGCTACTACAACGCCGGGCTATTCCGCTGGCGTACACTTTGGCCGTTCCTGTTGGGCGCGGTGCCATTCGCTTTCCTTGGTGGCTCAATCCAACTCCCCGGCGCGTATTACCGACCGCTGGTCGGTGCTGTGCTGATACTCGGTGGCGCAAGGCTTCTATGGCCCCGTGAACTCAAATCGAACCGCGACCCACGCGACCCGCCGGTTTGGGCTGGCGTCCTGTGTGGCGTTGCCATTGGCTTCCTCTCCGGCCTCACCGGCACGGGCGGAGGAATTTTTCTTTCGCCTATTTTGCTGTTCCTCGGGTGGTCGGACACGCGCACTGCCTCGGGC
>JBKPLN010000034.1:0-2053 GCA_046731635.1 Pseudomonadota bacterium
GGGTGGAATTGGTCGCGCGAAAATGACCGTAGAGTCTATGACTACTATGGAGCGCAGCCCTATTGGAACAATGTTACCTGATAAGATAGCCGCCCTTCCAAAATCAGCAGGCACCTTCGCACGAGGGTGCTTGCACAAGTATGCGAGCCCCATGACCACTCCATTCACCTGGGATTATGACCGCGGCGAGACCGTCGCCGACGCCGTGATCCACATCCTGGGGATTGCCATCGCAATAGGCGGTGCGGCAGTGCTTACCGTCATTGCCGTGCACCAGGGCGACATCAGGGAGGTGACCGCGGTAGCGATCTATCTCGTCGGGTTTCTGGCGATGATCGGCTTCTCCGCGGCATACAACTTGTGGCCGGTGTCGCCGCTAAAATGGTGGTTGCGTCGCCTGGATCACTCGGCGATCTATCTGCTGATAGCGGCGACCTATACGGCTTTCATGCTGCCGATGCACGGCATGACCCCCGCCCTCGTGCTCGCCGTCATCTGGGCCGTCGCCCTCGCCGGCATTGCGATCAAGCTCGTGTGGCCCGGCCGCTTCGACCGCACCGCGGTTGGTCTTTATCTCTCGATGGGCTGGAGCGGCATCTTCACGATCGGCCCCATCACTGCGGCGCTCGCACCGGTCACGCTATGGCTCATCGGCGCAGGCGGCGTGCTCTATTCGGTGGGCGTCATCTTTCACGCCTGGAGCAGGCTGCGCTTTCAGAATGCGATCTGGCACGGCTTCGTGCTGACCGCCGCGCTGTGCCACTACGCTGCCGTGCTGACGTCGCGGGTCACGTAACGGCCTCGGTCCATCCTACTTCGCGGTCGCGGCATTCAGCACGTCGAGCACGCCGAAGGCGATGGCGGGGAGATGTTCAAAGCCGTCTGCAAGCTTGGCCTAGAGGGCATTGTCTCAAAGAAGATCGACGCTCCGTACAAGTCGGGGCCATCGAAAGCGTGGCTGAAAATCAAGAATCCGAAGGCACCGGCTGCCACTCGCGCCGTTGATGGGACGTTCTAACTAGTCGGAGCGCCGAGCTAATCAGCATTCGTGGGTATGAAGGAAGTCGTAGTCATCATGTCGTCAGCAGACAAAGACCGGGCCGAGCGCCTCTTTCGCCAACGTGAGGACGCTCCGAAGGCTCTAGAAGAGTATCGCGCCAAGCAGGAGGCGACTCGCAACCTGACCGCCAAGCTGCGCGCCGAACGTTTGGCACACGAAGCTGCACGCGGAAAGCCCAAATCCAAGCCGTAAAGTGGCCGAGGTCGGCTGGATGATGCCGCCGGGAGTGACCCGACAGAAGATATAAAAAGGCCCGCAAGTGATGGAGCACATTACGGGCCAAGGTCTTGCTTGCTTGCGTGTCATGAACTCCTTCATGAACGCTTGTCGCATAGTATCGCTCCGCCGCCCGGCTGCTTTGATTTAGGTCAAGACGATCAGACGGAACGCTATTTCATTTGATCAATTGCGTAGAACATTCTTGAGTGGTCAATATTATACAGACTCACCTAAGGCGCGGACCTAATCTAATCGCTTGAGGTGCGTAATCGCGTGCTTGTGACGATTGGAAGCCGCATTAGCAGGCAGCAAAGCTCCAAGGGTTGAGTGATGCCGCAGGTTCATAGACTTAATCTTTTTACAAAGAGTCCGATTGGCCAATGGCGATGCCCGAAATGCGGTTTGCCGATGTTTCTTGCTTGTATCGAACCGGCCGTTGAAGTCGACTACGAACGGCGGACGTTTGAGTGTTCAACGTGCTCTTACGGTGAAACAATAACGGTCAATTTCCGCATCCACCATGGCGACGCCGTTCATTAGAAAGGGCTAGGCCCTCGACGAGAGCTGCCTGGCCCAACAGCTGCGAACATCCCGACGCCGGACCTGCCAGAGAATGCCAACCAAATTACAACTGCTGCGCAAAGAACAAAATCGACGGAGCCGTGGTCGCCTGCGAGGTCATCGAGTCTCCGAAGAAGCACTGCGCATGGAATCAGAAAAACAGTTTTATGGAAAGCTAGGGCCAGCTTCCCCAGTGAAAAGAATTGATCCGAA
>JBKPLN010000035.1:0-2196 GCA_046731635.1 Pseudomonadota bacterium
GGTGAGATCGCATGTCTGCTTGGACCTGCCGTCAGCTTGCCGGCAAGGCCGCCCCTTAGATTGGTCCACCTCGTTCTCGAACCCCATGATGGAAGGGCCCTAGTGCCGATTCCGGAGAGAAGCACGAGCCCGTGAGCGCCATCGACACTGCAGTTGGTGGATAGTCTGAAAGCGCTTGACCCAAACCGGCCGATTAGAGAAGCCGACATCCACTAGTGCACTGCAAATGTCCGCTTTCGGGGGTAAAGCGGACCTGACCTATTGCAGTGCAAATGTCCGCTAATGACCCAAAGCGGACATGAACCGGATTTGAAAGGCTATCGCGACCGCGTGCACCAAAATTAACCATACTCCGAGCAATTTCCGGCGGCATCACTGCCTATCCCCGCACTGCTCGGCGATTTTCATCATTTATTTTCATCGCCTCATTATCGCCTTCCAGGAAACGCGGGAACGGGATTTTGCCCGCGCGGAAACGATTGATGAGATCCTTTCTCGTTGGCGCTCTGTGTGCAGCCTTGATCGGCTGCAGCTGTCCCTTGCCGCCGCGAGGGGTGGTGCAAACGTGCACCTCACAGGGTTGTTTCACCAGAACTGCAGCCACCCCACCGATTGGGCCAAAGCGAGCGCCATTCAGGCCCGAGCCTGCGATGAAAGCTAAAAAGGTTGCGATAGCGGCGAAACCAACAGCTGCGAGGCCACCAAACGAGGCCGGGCCTGTGGAGGAAAAAGAAAACTCCCCGACCATCATGGAATACGAGGTTCCGCCGCCTGGACAATCTTCGGCAACACCCGATCCTGCTCCAAAAAGTGCAACGACCACAATCGGGGGGAAGACGGAAGGCCCGGCAACTGATCAGCCCTCCGAGACACCCGATCCTGTTCTGAAAAAAGCAAAGGACACGGTCGCGGCGAAAATGGAGAATCCGGCATCTGCCGAATTCATAGATATGAAACGGGCCATGAGAGAGAATACATTCGGCCAACCCTTCGAGGTCATTTGCGGCCACGTCAAAGGCAAAAAGAAGTCGGGTGAAGCCATCGGCGAGAGACCTTTTCTGTATCTCGTGAAGGAGGACGAGGCGTTTATCGTCGGTAGTAATCAATATTCAATGGCAGCGATCGCGTACCGCGCCCACTGCACCAGCCCGAATTCGCGCTGATAGAATCCGTCGACAAAAGAGCTGTAGCGATGTCTCTGCGATATCCGCTTCTGGCCCAAAAATCCCTAGCTGCACCGCACATGTCCGCTTTCGGGGGTAAAGCGGACATTATTGGCGATGTCGCTGCGCCAATGCAGATCGCCACGGCGGCGGATCGCCAAGCCACCGTTGGTCCTCGGTTCGAGTATATTTATGTCAAGTCGGTTTGACGCCTTGGCGAGCATTTCAGCCGCTTGCTGGCTTATTGATCTCTGCGATCTGCGACGGATGGAGCTTGGCGACTGTTCCGGACTTATCGAGCCGGACCTCAATGTTTGTGCGATTGACCTTAATCACTTCGCCGTAGCGATTACCAAGTACCCAACGGTAAGACCCTGGATGAAGTTGAACGCGCTGGCCCACCACATAGGTGGCCCTTGGCTTGGCTTTGGTTGTCATAGGCGTGCCCCCGCCGGAATGACTGTTAACATTATTAACACGCCACGGTCTATCGCAACTCCTTGGGCTCGCCGACCAGCTAATCGAATGAGCCCGAGGATGTCCGCTTTTGGCCCAAAGCAGACATGACCTAGTGCGCTGCACATGTCCGCTTTCAGGGGTAAAGCGGACATGACCGTTTGCGGGAATCCGCTTTCGCCGTCGCTATTCGGGGTAAAGCGGACATGCCCTTTTGCACTGCATATGTCCGCTAATGACCCAAAGCGGACATTGGTCGCCCCTTTCGGTCTGACCATCTGACGCGGTACGATCCCCTCTGGATAGCTGGGGCGGCAATGAAGCGACGAGACGTAATTGGTTTTCTAGGCGGTGCTGTCGCTTTCCCATTCGCCGCGCACGCGCAGCAGGGTCCGCCGTATCGGCGTATTACAGCCCTTTGCAATAGACAGTCCCGAAAAGGCCCGCGTCGAGGCGTTCGTCCAGGAATTGCAACGATTAGGTTGGACTGATGGTCGCAATCTACAAATCAACTATCGCTGGGAGACCAGCGATTTACGGAACGCGACAATGGAGTTGGTGGCGTGGTCTCCGGAGG
>JBKPLN010000036.1:0-1272 GCA_046731635.1 Pseudomonadota bacterium
GTAATCAACAGACCACTTACCACGCTCCAAGAGCGCGACGAAGTCTGTCTCGGATTGGGCTTTACGCGAAGCGTTTATTCCTCAAAAGCGGACATTGCAGTCCCGGTTTGACAAATCAGGAAAAAAGAATTGCAAAATCAAAGCGCTTAAGGTGCCACGATCTTGCGATTACAATTACTTACCGTGTCAAACTTCTCTAACGGCGCTCACGGGCGCTAAGGCCATTTTGCTGAACTGTAAAATCGGAAAATCTTAACGTAGAACGTCGGCATCATGTCCGCTTTACCCCCGAAAGCGGACATTGATCGGTGCTCGGATGAGCCGCTTAGAACCATAAAACCATCACACCATCGCGTCGTCGGTTACTCCGTGGGTTACTGTGTAATGGTGTTATGGTTTGATGCTGAGCAAGGAAAAACTCTCAGGCAAGTCGCCGTCGCTATTGTTCGAACTTCTGAAGTCAAAGTGGCGAGCGAATAGGTTAACGCGTCGGGCCGAAGGGACTGCCGGAGGGTCCTATCGGCATTGGTGGCCGCGGTACGTCATCCTGCGGCGGCGTCGGCGCTGTAACTTGCGGCGGTGCCGTGTGTTTCGCTGGCTTCTGCTGGGTGAGTTTTCCGCCGCTGCCCTTCTTCCGCTCCTGTTGCTTGATGTCGGCCGGCGCCGAGGCCAAAGCGCCGGGCACAGCCTTTGGTTGGGGCGCCACAGCCGCCTCTGGCTTGGGCTGGTCCACAATTGGTGTTTCTGGTGCAGCCGCGGCGGACTCGGTTTGACTGCGGTTCAGCCACGCAAAATTATCGGCACGGCCGGGCGGGGCGACTACTGCCTCGCCCTTCGCCAAAACTTTCGTGGCAATCGCGTCGCCGAGGGTCGAGCTGCTGCCGGGAGCTCCGAGGAGCTTGTCAGAGTCTTTTTCTTTGTCCTTCGCCGTTCCGGTCAGCGGGATCACGGGCCCCATCAGCGGCCGCTCGGTCGGCTTTGAATCGGAGGGCGCCGCCTCGGACGGTCCGGAAGGCAGCGCCACCGGCACGCGATTACTCATATAGCGGCTCAATTCCTGTTCGACATAGCGCGCGAGCTTGATCGCTCCAGCTTTGGTGAAGAAAATACCGTCACTCAATCGCAGGCGGCCACCTGCCCATCATAGTCGGGGCCATAATTGGAATACTTGCCGGCTTCATCCACGAAGCCGTCCCACACGTCGACATACTTAATGCCGGCGCGCTCGGTGCGGGCGCGATAGAGTTCATTGAGATAGGCCGCGTCGCTCGA
>JBKPLN010000037.1:0-2691 GCA_046731635.1 Pseudomonadota bacterium
ATCGGGAACTTGGCCCCTCCTTTGTGCTCACTCACGCGCTTGAGGACCCCTACAACTTTGACCACCCAAACGCCGCACACTTCGCACAGGAGACGCGAGTGGTCGCTCAAGCAATGGGGCACAAGCCTGATGCAAGATACAAGTATTCTGCTCCGCCAGTATTTCTGTTCGAGCCGCACCAACCCGAAATGTGCAATTTCAAGCCCAATCTCATTTTGAAGATCGACGAGGTGTGGGAGCAAAAGTACAAGGCGTTCCAGATACTCGCAGCCCAAAAACATCTGTGGGCGTACTATGAGCGCGTGGCGCTCAACCGGGGCATCCAGGGCAGCCGTAACACGGGAGTGCCGATGATATATGGCGAGGCCTACCAAAGGCTCTTTCCGACCGTAGAGGAAATACTGCAATGAAGCCCGTCGTTATCCGAAATATCAATCGGGCCGACAGCAATGCCATCGGCACGCTTGCAGCAGTCGGCGTCTCCACCGCACACGAGGCCCTCGGCCGATCCGGTCTCATGAAGCCCTATATGCGTCCGATCTGGCCTGGCGCGCAGATCGCGGGGCCGGCAGTCACCGTGCTGGCGCAGCCCGGCGATAACTGGATGATCCACGTCGCCATCGAGCAATGCCAGAAAGGCGACGTTCTCGTTGTCGGATGCACCGCAGACAATACGGACGGCATGTTCGGCGAACTGCTTGCGACAGCGTTGCGTGCCCGCGGGGTGATCGGGCTCGTCATTGATGCGGGTTGTCGGGACGTCCGTCCGATTTCCGAAATGCGTTTTCCGGTTTGGTCAAAGGCGATCTCGGCCAAGGGCACGGTGAAAGCGACCCTCGGCGCAGTCAACGTTCCGGTTGTCTGCGCGGGCGTCAACGTCGAACCGGGCGATGTTGTGGTGGCGGATGACGACGGCGTTGTCGTGATTCCGAAAAAACTCGCGACCGAAACCGCTCAGAAAGCGCAAAAGCGCAAGGATGACGAGGATGGCAAGCGCAAGCAGCTCGAGGCCGGCACGCTGAGCCTGGACATGTACAAAATGCGCGAGCCGCTTGCCAAGGCGGGCTTGATCTATGTTGATCGTGCCGAAGACAGTTAGTGGATCTGGCGCCCACGAATTTCAAAACTCTTCTTCGGTGTGGATAATGGCTCGTTAATGCGGGGCTTGCCTCGCATCAGCCGTGAACTGTCCGCCGTTCGATCTCGGGCTGACTTCATACGGATTCACTTGAAAAAATGGGCGTGGGCGCCAATGGCTCTGCTTTCGCCGCCCTAGCGGGAAAAAAGCCACGCCTGTTTCGATAAAATTTGAAACAATTCCGTCTGCTCCGACGAAGCGTCTTTTTAACGGGCGGGCGGTACGGTGCGACCATCATCTGTACAGATGATTACTGGCCACATGGAGGATGTCTCATGTCTAAGGTTGTTTCCTTCCTGAAGGACGAGTCCGGCGCCACCGCGATCGAGTATGGCCTCATCGCTGCTGGCATTTCGGTTGTGATCATTGCGACCGTGAATGCGATCGGCTCGAGCCTGAACGCGAAGTTCGACAGCATCTCGACGCAGCTTAAGTAAGCTTTGCACGTTCGATTGCTTGGTTGAAGCCGCCGATGCCGGCGGCTTCTTCCATTTTGGGCGGCCCCTCTGCCGACGGGATAAAATCAACCCGTAGTCAGGTCCTCGACGGGACGAAATTTAAGCCCGCGGCAATGCCTGCCAAAAGGAAGACAATGAGCGCGATAACTTGCGCGATCAGGAAAGGCGGCTCGGACTGGGTCGGCGCCAGTGGCGTTAGGAATGGCACTTTCTGGAACGATTGCACGATCAGGACAAGCACGTTGCGATAAAGTGCACTCGAGGCAGTGGCAACGTAGATCCAGCGCCATGCGCCCGCGAGGCGCTTGCCGTAGAGGGCATAAAACGCCAACGCCAGCACCACGCACGAGACGATGCCGGTGCCGAGCGCCGGCGTAAAACCGCGGATCGGGAACAGGAACCCCGTCACGCTGGTGAGCACTGTCGTGAGCAGAAAAAATGCGGTCCACCCTGGCAATCGGCGCGAGCCAAACATGCCGATCAGCACCACTATACCGCTTGCAATTGCCATCAGGCTGATGACGACGTGAAGGATCGTGAAATTCTGAACTGACAGGCCCAGGATCATGGCGCGCCTCCTCCGCAGACATGCGAAATGCCCGGAGGACAGTTTGCGCGCCCCCGCTACAAATTCAATAAGACGGAAAGCCTAGCGGTTCGCACTGCTCCAGGGGGCGATGCGACGCCCGGCCCATTTCAGCAGCGAGGTCAGCGAGACGCCCAGCACCATCAGCACGATCACAGGCACAAAGGTCTTGTCCATCTCGAACACGTTAGCGTAGCGCGTGATCATGAAGCCGAGGCCTGAAATGGTCGTGTAGAACTCGGCAATGATCATGCCGATCAGTCCACGCCCGATCGCGAGACGGATGCCCGCGAGAATGTACGGCACTGCAAACGGCAGCAGAACGTCCTGCCATACTCGCCATTCGCTCGAGCGAAACGAATACGCCACTTCGAGCATGTTTTTGTCGCACTCGCGGACGCCCTGATAAGTGTTGATCAGGACCGGAAACACCGCGAACAGAAACACGACGATGATCCTGTCTCTTATACACATCTGACGCTGCCGACGAAAACAGAGTAGTGGGGGTG
>JBKPLN010000038.1:0-9557 GCA_046731635.1 Pseudomonadota bacterium
GGGTCGAGATGAGCGACAACCTCGTCAAGCAAAAGCAATGGTGGGAAGCCCGTCATCTGCCTGATCAATCCGGCGTGCGCGAGTACGAGGCGGATCAGCAACGCTTTCTGTTCCCCGGTTGATGCGTCCGTCGCAGGAAGGTTCTTCGCCCTGTGCCTTACAGCGAGATCGGACAAATGCGGGCCGTCGAGGGTGCGGCCCGCCGCTGCATCGCGCGCGCGATTTTCCTTGAGAAGTGTGCGATAGCGATCCTCGATTTCGATCGCGCTATGGTCGGCAAGAAGCCGCTCCATCCAGCCCTGCAAGTCGATTTGGGCCTGTGGAAATTCCGGCGCCTGATCCCGCGCGGCATCAAGGGCTGCCGACAGCCGCTTGACTGTTTCCACCCGCGCGGCCGCAACTGCAACCGCGACTTCGGCTGTTTCATGTTCTACAGCGTCGAGCCAATGTGAATCTCCCGGCGTATCTTCCAGCAGGCGGTTACGCGAGCGCAGCGAACGTTCAAGCGCCGCTACACGGCTCGAATGTTGCGCATCGACAGCAAGCACAAGACGGTCCAGGAAGCGCCGCCGCTCGGAGGCGGGGCCATTAAAGAGCGGATCCATGGCTGGTGTCAGCCACACCACGCGAAGGTGGTCAGCGAAAGCGGTCGCCGAGCCGACGCTTTCGCGGTCGATGCGGCATTTGCGGACAGGTGCGGAATCTTCACCGGCCGGTGGATCGATGCCGGTGCCGAGCGTTGCAAGACCGAGCATGCCTTCGATCTCGGCCGAGACCGCCCACGCGCCATCTCCTTCGGCAAAAGCCAGTTCTTCCATGGTGGCGCGCCGCAGCCCGCGACCCGGTGCCAGCAGCGAGATGGCCTCGATCAGGTTGGTCTTGCCGGCGCCGTTGACGCCGGTAAGTACCACCGGTCCGGCGCGCCCGAGCGAAATTTGCGCGGCGTGATAGCTGCGGAAATTCGTCAGGGATAGCCGGCGAACAAAGGCGGTGGTCATCTCAGGGGATCAGTAATCAGTAATCAGTCCTCAGGAAAGGCTTTTGGCTACTGATAACTGACTACTGGGTTCTGCCCCCGATCACACTCTCATCGGCATCAGCACGTAGAGCGCGCCTTTCGCATCCTTGTCCTGAATCAGCGTTGGCGAGCCTGGGTCAGCGAGCTTCAGGACAGCGACTTCGCCCTCGATCTGCGCGGCTATGTCTAGGAGGTAGCGCGAGTTGAAGCCGATATCGAGCGGGTCCGCGTCATACTCGACCTCGATTTCCTCGGTTGCGCTTCCGGAATCAGGGTTGGTCACGGACAGGACCAGCCGCCCGCCGGTGATGGACAGCTTCACGGCGCGGCCCCGCTCGCTTGACACCGTCGACACGCGGTCCACGGCGGCTTCGAAGTCCTTTTTGTCGACCACCAGGTTCTTGTCGTTGTTGACCGGGATCACCCGGGCGTAGTCGGGAAAGGTGCCGTCGATCAGCTTCGATGTGAGCACGACATTGCCGATGGTGAAGCGTATCTTGCCGGACGAAAGTTCGATGGCGACATCACCCTCGCCGGTTTCGATCAGCCGCTGAACTTCGCCCACCGTCTTGCGAGGCACAATGATGCCCGGCATCCCTCCGGCGCCTTGCGGCAATGGCAATTCCACCTGCGCGAGGCGGTGCCCGTCGGTCGCCACTGCGCGCAGGGTACCGGACTTGGCGCTCCCGATCGTGTGCAGATAGATGCCATTGAGATAGTAGCGCGTCTCTTCCGTCGAGATGGCGAACTGCGTCTTGTCGATCAGCCGCTTGAGATCTTCGGCGGCAAGCTTGAATGAGTGGCTCATCTCGCCGGCGGCGAGATCCGGGAAATCGCTCTCCGGCAATGTTTGCAACGTGAAACGCGATCGACCAGCGCGCAGCGAAAGAACTGCACGGTCTCCGGAGCCCTCGAGCACGATCTGCGCGCCCTCCGGTAGTTTGCGGACGATCTCATAGAACATATGTGCCGGCACGGTCGTCGAGCCGCCGGCTGAAACTTCGGCTGCGGTCGCGTCGGTGACCTCGAGATCAAGATCGGTCGCCTTGAGACTCAATTTTCCCCGTTCGGCCTTCACGAGGACGTTGGCGAGAATCGGAATAGTATTGCGCCGCTCGACCACGCGATGGACGTGGCCCAGCGACTTCAAAAGCTCAGCACGCTCTACAGTAACTTTCATGAAAAACCCGCTCCGGCGCCTTCGAAAGCAATCCTAAATGAGGCGCGACGGCAAGCCGGCGCTCGCGGGATGCGAAGCCGGGGAGCAAAGGTGACCAAAGAGCGCGTATTTCGCAAGGGCGGGTTTCCCGTCTCAGGGCATATCCCCAGACGTCCACAAGCCGCCACAAATCAGAAGGCCCCGTCCGATGGGGACGGGGCCTTCCTCCATTGCCAGGTGCCAGCCTATTCCTGCAATTGCCGTTTGAGGATCTCGATCTCTTCGGCCAAGGCCATATCGTTGCCGACCAGGCCTTCAATCTTGCGTACCGCGTGCAGGACCGTCGTGTGATCGCGGCCGCCGAAACGCCGGCCGATTTCCGGCAGCGAGCGCAGGGTGAGGGTCTTCGCGAGGTACATGGCGACCTGTCGCGGCCTCACCACATTCGCGGTGCGCCGCGATGACAGCAGGTCAGAGCGGCTGACATTGTATTGGCGAGCTACCACGCGCTGGATGTCTTCGATCTTGACGCGCTTTGGCTCCTGCGGCCGGATCAGATCGCGTACCTCGCGCTCGGCCATTTCGAGCGTCACGGCGTGGCCGGTCAGCTTGTTGTGCGCGAGAAGGCGATTGAGTGCTCCTTCCAGATCGCGCCCGTTATGCGTGACCGTCTTGGCAATGTAGCCGAGCACCGGCAACGGCACGTCGAACGCAGGATGATGCGCCCGGGCAGCCAACACCCGAGCCTTCAGGATCTCGAAGCGCAGCTCTTCGCCGAGAGGTCCCATTTCAACAACCAGCCCGCCGGCCAGACGCGAGCGCACGCGATCATCAAGGCTCTCCAGATCTGAAGGCGGACGATCGGAGGCGATGACGACCTGACGGCCGGCGTCGATGAGCGCATTCAGCGTGTGGCAGAATTCGGCCTGCGTCGACTTGCCTTGCAGGAATTGCAGGTCATCGATGACCAGCACGCCTATGCCGCGTAACGCTTCTTTGAACGCAAGCGCCGTCTGGGTGCGAAGGGCCGAGACAAATCCGTACATGAACTTCTCGGCAGTCAGATACAGGACCTTGCGTTCCCCCGCGGCGTTTCCCGCCCAGGTCACGGCCTGCAATAGATGCGTCTTGCCGAGCCCGACGCCGGAGTGGATGTATAGCGGGTTGAACATCACCGGATCGCTGCGCTTGGCGCCGGCGACCTGCTTTGCGGCCGCGTGAGCGAGAGTATTTGATCGGCCGACGACAAAGGTGTCGAACGTCAGGCGCGGATCGAGTGGGGATCCGCCAAGCGCCTCATGCACGCTGGGATCGCCGGGTGAGAAAGCGCGGCCATTGCTGTTCCCATTCGTGTAGCGGCTGGCATTATCAGTGGTGATATCAGGTTTGGCCTTTGGCAGGACCGCGGATTTCAGTACAGCCGACCGCACGATCAGTTCGACTCGGGTAACCGTGCTTTCCTGGGCCTGCCAGCAGGCAAGGACCCGCTCCGCATAATGCGATTGAATCCAGCTCTTGAGAAAACGGGTTGGCACCGACAAGCGTACCGCACCTTCTTCGATTGCCTCGAGGTCCATCCGGGCAAACCAGCTCGAATAAACATCGTCACCGACCTCGGCGCGCAAGCGCTCTTTGACCCGTGACCAGCTTTCCTGCTCCCCATTGGACATTTCTTGTTCTCGATCTAAAGGTTGACGGACTCGGCTGCCCGGCTGGGCGATGGACGCCAACGCACCGGAAAAACGGACGCAACAACACTCGCCTGATGATTGTCGTCTGCGAGATGCGGATTCCACCACAGTAAGTGGTCGGCGGAGCGCATCGACGAAACGTCGAGCGTTGCGCCTTCAGCCCGCTGGCGGCGGAGTGGCGCTTCGAATTCCGCTCGTGAAGATCGACGCTTTTCGGCAGCTGAAATAAGCTAAATATGAGAGCGGAATTGATTGACCGGCGAAACGGGCCGAAGCGACATACGAATCTGCATTGGACGACGGCCTTCCAATGCCACTTGCGTTGGTCAGCGACCCTCTGTCTGCGCCTGTCATGACATCACCCCTCGAATGGGCTTTCGCCCTGGTTTTGTTGTTCACGTTAGCGGCACGGGAGCAATCGACATTAAAGCGCTGCAACCGAACCCACTGAACTTGATCTCAAATTCGATACCGAACTACTCCGGCGTTTGACGTGGCTAAACTCGGTACAAAGAGGCAAACCAAAGCCCTTCTCATCCGCCGATGAGCGTGACGTTGATCCTTGTTTATGATCACGCACGAAGAATTCCCGTGCGCGTTTTCAAGATACACAAGCAAAGTGCGCTCGCAATGAAATTTACGCCTGCGGCGGTAGGCCAAGCCACAATTCGCACCGGTGTGGCGGTAACGCCACGCTTGTGCTTTGCGCAACACGTTGGAGTCGCGCCAATTTCGACGCTGAAATTGATTGAGCGAGCCGTGGAAACGAAAAAATATCCGAGGTTTTACCGCCTACCAAAAAAGCCTGTCATATATGGATTTTTGGGGTCCTCGATTTGCTTTCCCGTTAAGTCATTATCTTCGCAAAAAAAAATTTGAGCGAATTTTCAGGTAACCCGCGCTTCCAAAATGCCATTGGCGTCTGTACTGATGCATTTGTAGCAATCAATTGGTCAAGCAAATGCTTGATGAGCAAATTTCTCTGACGCCGCGATGACGTTTTGACTACACCGGGGTCTTTCGACATCCCGACGAATTCCAGTCCGGATCGGACGCTTTGATGTCAATTACATAAGTTTGCAGCAATTTATACTGCGCGCTGTCGTCTACTTGCCAAGTTTTGCAATGCGGTGCGCGAGGCGCGATACTTTTCGACTGGCATTGTTTTTGTGAACGATGCCTTTTTGTGCCGCTCGCATGATAGCTGGCTCCGCGGCGTTGAGCGCGGCTGATGCGGCATTGCGGTCACCGCTTTGGATCGCTTCCTCGACTTTCCGGACCGAATTTCGCAGCAGCGAACGCCGTGCCTTGTTCACTTCGGTTCGGCGGGCAATGACGCGTGTGGCTTTGCGGGCAGACTTCGTGTTGGGCATCAATCTCTCATTCACAGCAGCCGCCTCCGGCGGATATCCGCGAAAGCGATCAGGATTACAACGGGTTACGGCGGCACGAACTTTGCCGCCAAGGGGGAGGCTTATAGTGAGGCTGCGCGCACGCGTCAACGCCCGTGCGATCTAATGATTTAGGCCACGCGCCTCGCGCGAACCGCATCGTGTCCGGCTATGACGGACGCGCGATCCGCGGCAGAAAAAGCTGCCAACGGAGGTCTTACGCGCGCCAGTGCTTGGTCTCCATGAATATGAGCGAGAAGCGCCTTGACGCCCGACACCAGGGGCTTGCCGTCGAAGAGCTTTCGGATCGCCACCGCCGCGTCGAGGGCGCTGCCGTCGGGTTGGCTCCACGCATGCGCGCACAGGTCGGCATTGAGATTTGCGGTCGCCGAGATGCAGCCGGCGAAATCCCCCCGGCGCGCTTCGAGCAGGGCCGCCTCCGTCGATGGAAATACGGCAAAATTCCTGGAGATGGCCGCGGCGGAGCGCGCGTAACCCATGTCGCCCGAAGAATCCTTAAGGCCGGCAATGCGCGACGGGAAAGAATCGAGCAGGCGGCGGATCAGCGGTACCTGCCAGGGCACGCCTGACATGGCGGGAAAATGATAAAGATATATCGGGATTGGCTTTCGCTCCGTCGCCTTGATCAATGTGTCGATATAAGCAATCAGGCCCTCGTCCGGCACGCCCTTGTAATAGAAAGGCGGTAGCACGAGCGCGCCGGCGAATCCGAACTCGGCGGCATGGCGGGTCAGCGCAACTGCATCGGCCACCGACGCGGCGCCGGTCCCCACCATCAGGCGCTGCAATGGCAGGCCATTCGCCTTGTAGGCATCCATGACACTTTTCCGCTCGTCGACCGAGAACGAGGTGGCCTCACCTGTGGTCCCGAGCACGTTGAGCCCGTCGCAACCATTGTCGAGCAGGTAACGCGCCAAATTGACCGCGCGCTTGAGATCGGGCGCGCCATTCTCGTCAACCGGCGTGGCGATGGCGGCGATGACGCCGGACAGTCTCTGAGTCATTTGAATTCCTCGTTCTACAAGCGAACAGAAAACGACGGTCCCGACCGCATGCTGTTCGCTATCCACTCACATTGTACGCGGCAAGCGCAGCCATATTGACGAGCTGGTTATCCTTGGCTCCCAACTGCACGATCTGGACCGGCCGGTCCAGCCCGACCAGCAGCGGGCCGATGACGGTGGCGCCGCCAAGCTCCTGCAGCATCTTTGTCGAGATCGAGGCCGAGTGAAATGCCGGCATCACCAGCACGTTCGCCGGGCCTGAAAGCCGGCAAAACGGATAGGCCGACACCAGCTCCGGGTTGAGCGCGACGTCGGCAGCCATTTCACCGTCGTATTCAAAATCGACCCGCTTGCCGTCTAGAATTTTCACCGCCTCGATGACGCGCGCCGAGCGTTCACCTGGGGGATGTCCGAAGGTGGAGAAGGCAAGCAGCGCCAGACGCGGTTCATAGCCGAGACGACGCGCCACGCCCGCTGCCTCGATGGCGATCTCCGCGATTTCGTGCGCATCGGGCATCTCGGTCACGGCCGTGTCCGCCACCAATACCGTTCGTCCGCGTGCCACAACGACCGAAACGCCGATCACCCGGTGTCCGGGCTTGGGATCGATGACATGCCGAACATCCTCAAGTGCGACGGAGAAATTGCGGGTGACGCCGGTCACCATCGCGTCGGCATCACCGAGTGCGACCATGCACGCAGCGAAGTGATTGCGGTCCTGATTCACCAGACGCTGACAATCGCGCACCAGGTAGCCGCGCCGCTGCAGCCTTTCGTAGAGGTAATTGATGTAGGAGGCGTTTCGCGTCGAAAGCCGCGCGTTGACGATTTCGATGCCCTCGCCAAGTTCGATGCCGTTGTCGCGGGCGGATTGCCGTACGCGGTCTTCACGGCCGACCAGGAGCGCACTGCCCAGACCTTGATGCACGAAGCTGCACGCAGCGCGGATCACCTGTTCCTCTTCGCCTTCCGCAAAAACCACGCGCTTGGGTTGGCGGCGCAGGCGATCAAACACCTGCACCAAAGTCCCCGCGATCGGGTCCCGCCGTGCGTTCAGCTGGTGGCGATACGCGCCCATATCGACGATCGGCTTGCGGGCCACGCCGGTATCCATGGCAGCTTTCGCAACGGCAGGAGGCACGAATGAAATCAGCCGCGGATCGAACGGCACGGGAATGATGTAGTCGGGACCGAATTTCGGCCTTGCGCCGTACGCGCTCGCGACCTCGTCGGGCACATCCTCGCGCGCGAGCGAGGCCAGCGCATGCGCAGCGGCAATCTTCATTTCCATGTTGATGGCAGAGGCTCGGACGTCCAGCGCGCCCCGGAAGATGTACGGAAAGCCGAGAACGTTGTTGATCTGGTTTGGATAGTCGGATCGCCCGGTCGCCATGATCGCGTCATCGCGCACCGCGGCAACTTCTTCAGCGGTAATCTCCGGATCCGGGTTGGCCATGGCGAAGATGATCGGCTTCGGCGCCATTTTCTTCACCATGTCCTGCGTCACGGCGCCCTTGACCGAGAGGCCGAAGAACACGTCGGCGCCTTCCAGCGCCTGGGCGAGCGTGCGCGCGGATGTCTTGATGGCGTAACCGGACTTCCATTGGTTCATCCCATCCTTGCGGCCCTGGTAGATCACGCCCTTCGTGTCGCAGAGGATGAGGTTCTCAGGCTTGAAGCCGATTGCCTTCAGCAGTTCGAGGCACGCAATGCCGGCGGCGCCCGCGCCGTTGCAGACGAGTTTCGTGGTTGCGATCTCGCGACCGGTCAAATGCAGCGCGTTGAGCAAGCCTGCGGCGGCGATGATGGCAGTGCCATGCTGGTCATCGTGAAAGACCGGAATATCGAGCAGTTCGCGCAGGCGCTGCTCGATCACGAAGCATTCCGGCGCCTTGATGTCTTCCAGATTGATGCCGCCCCAACCTTTTCCCAGCAGCTTTACGCAATTGACAATCTCATCGGGATCCTCCGATGAAACCTCGAGATCGATCGAATCGATGTCCGCAAAGCGCTTGAACAGAACCGCCTTGCCTTCCATGACCGGCTTTGCCGCCAGCGCGCCGCGGTTGCCGAGGCCCAGAATCGCGGTTCCGTTGGTAATCACCGCAACGAAGTTGCCTTTAGTGGTGTAGTCGTAAGCTCGCGATTCATCCTCTGCGATAGCGAGCACGGGCACGGCGACGCCGGGCGAGTAGGCAAGCGACAGGTCACGCTGGGTCGCCATGGGCTTGGTGGCGATGACTTCCAGCTTACCCGGCCGACCAACGCTGTGAAATTGCAGGGCTTCCTGATCGGTAAACGTTGGCCGGTTATGCCCGGCGGGCGGCTTGGCAGGCATTGGGACTCCATGAAACGCGACCGGTTGCGCCGGTGCCGGGGACGTTAGCGGATGCTGCCGATCTGACTCAAGTGAAGGCGGCTGTTGTGCGAAGGCCCGTCGCAGGGTAATCCCTCAGCACGGACGATGGTGGGGGTCATGATCCGTTTTGTGCTGCGCTTTATCGGACTGATATGCTTGGCGGCCGCATTTATCCTGTTGATCTACGACGGGACCAAATCGATCGCCGGCAACAGGGTGTTTCTGACCAGCGTGCGCAGCCTGTGGGAGCTGATCAACGCAGCGAGCCTGGCGAAGCTTGAGCCGACGATACAATCTTATGTCGGCGGCTACCTGTGGGACCCGGTCATGGTGTCAGTGCTGGCATCGCCCAGCTGGGGGGTGCTCGGAGCTCTCGGGATCCTGTTTCTTCTGCTGGGCCGCAGGAAAAAGCCGCTCATCGGCTACGCGCGGTCTTGATGCTGGCGCGACACCGCCATTGGCGATGTTGACCAGCACGTGATCACGGGGCCGTTTCGATGGGTCCTGATCAGACCTATATTACCTGCAGCATCTGCAGGAGATCCCCAGTATGTTCGGCTTCAAGAAAGTTGCCATGCCCAAGCCCGGCGAGGCGCTGGCGGGCCGCGCCAGCCCGATCCGCACCGCCGCCACCCATTTCATCAATCACCATCCGCTGAAAGGCCCATACCCCGAGGGCACCGAGAAGGCGATGTTCGGACTGGGCTGCTTCTGGGGTGCCGAGCGCAAGTTCTGGGAATTGGGCGACGGTATTTATGTCACCGCTGTCGGCTATGCCGGCGGCATGACGCCCAACCCGACTTACGAGGAAGTCTGCTCGGGGCGTACCGGCCACAACGAGGTGGTGCTGGTCGTCTATGATCCCAAGAAGATTTCCTACGACACGCTGCTCAAGACCTTCTGGGAAAGCCACG
>JBKPLN010000039.1:0-10431 GCA_046731635.1 Pseudomonadota bacterium
CGATTTCAGCAGCTTCGTCGACCAACTCGCCACCGCGTCCGGCGACACGATCCTCCCATTTTTCCGTACAGCCCTGGCAATCGAAAACAAAAAAGTTGGCGGTTTCGATCCGGTCACGGCGGCCGACCGGGCTGCCGAGCAAGCCATGCGCACCGTCATCCGCAAGCATTTTCCCGATCACGGCATTCTCGGCGAGGAATACGGGTCCGAGCGGACTGAGGCCGAATATGTGTGGGTCCTCGATCCGATCGATGGCACCAAATCTTTCATCTCGGGCATGCTGGCCTGGGGAACCCTTATCGGCCTCATGAGATTTGGCGAGCCGGTGTTTGGGCTGATGCATCAGCCGTTCACCCGCGAACGCTTTTCAGGCGATGGTGGCGCGGCGCGGTATCGCGGCCCGGCCGGCAATCGCGATCTGCATGTGCGGGAATGCAAGAGCATCGACGAGGCCGTGATGTCCACAACGAGCCCTCTGCTCATGAATCGCGCGGACCGCGCGGCCTTCGCAAAACTGGAGGACAGAGTAAAACTCTCGCGCTACGGCGGCGATTGCTACGCGTATTGCATGTTGGCGGCGGGGCTCATTGACCTGATCATCGAGACCGAGATCAAGCCGTACGACATTGTTGCGATCATTCCGATCGTTGCGGGCGCCGGCGGCATGGTGACGACCTGGGAGAACGGCCCTGCGCAAAGCGGTGGCCGGATCGTCGTGGCAAGCGACAGACGCGTCCACCAGGCAGCGCTGGAAATCCTGAACGGCTAGCTCAATTCAACCTGACGTCCACTCTAAAAACGGGGCGTTCCTGGCACGAAAGCGTCGAACGCGGCCCAGAATTGCAGGCGATAGTGATCCTGCTCCTGCAGGATTTCGTGCCTCGCCCCTGCGAGTATCAGGTGCCGGCCAGCAAGCAGGTTATGGCCAAAGGTCTCGATAGCCGGCGTGGAAACCACTTCGTCCCTGCCGGCTGCAACCATCAGGATGGGCTGGCGAATGCTGGCGGAATATGAGGGCTCGGCAAACACGCCCATCTGTCGAAGCGCGGCATCCACCCAGGCGACCGTCGGTGCGCCGAGACCGAGTGCGGGTTCTTCCTCCAGAATTGCGGCGTTCCGGGCATAGCGCACGGGATCCGACGTCAGCACGTTCCCGAGGAAACCTTCGGTGCCGGTGACGGAGGCGTCGCCGGTGGGAACATAAGCCCCTCCGCGTCCGAGGTAGCGCATGAGCCGCGCAAGCGGACCGGCCATCCGCGTCAGGCGTCCAGGCGGCAGCGCGATCATTGGCGCCGACAGAACGGTACGCTCGAACCATCGGCTGCCGTCATAGCTGGCGCGAATGGCGACCGCCGCACCCATCGAATGAGCGAGCGCAAATATCGGCGGCGGACAATCGGGCAGAACCACCTGCTCCATTACGGCTTCGAGATCAGTGATGTAATTCGAAAAATTCCGCACATAACCCTTGTGACGGTCGGAGAGCGCATGATCCGACAGTCCCTGTCCGCGCCAGTCGAAAGTTGCCACCGCAAAGCCGCGAGCGCGAAGATCGCGAACGGTCTCGAAATATTTCTCGATGAACTCGGCGCGGCCCTGCAGCACAACCACGGTGCCTTTGCGCCCCGGCGGCGGCGCCCAACGCGCAAAACGCAGGTTCACCCCGTCGGAGGTTTTGATCGCGCCGGTCACCACGTCGTCTGGCACCGGATTGGCAGGAATGGTGACGAGTTTCATGAAGCAGGAAAGTGAGCGATGCGCGCCAAGCGCTTATAGCAGGGTCGCAGGCGTCCTCAATGCAACCGCGGCCTGCGCCGAAAAGCCATTTAATTTCAGTCACTTTCTAGCGGACAAGCAGACTTGCGATGCCGGAAAGCGCCACCATATCACAGATGCGCAGGCCCAATGGCTGCGCACGGTTAGGTCCGGCCATTCGGCGGACCACCGCATGTCGCTCAACAATGGAGGATATGCCATGCGAACTTTCGATCTAGCCCCCCTTTATCGATCCACCGTCGGCTTTGACCGTCTGTTTTCAATGCTCGATGGTTTCGAGTCCGCTCCGGGCTACCCGCCCTACAACATCGAGCGGACCGGTGAGAATGATTACCGTGTCACCGTAGCCGTCGCCGGCTTCGGGGAAAAAGAGCTTTCAATCGAGGCGAAAGAAAATACGCTGACGATTAAAGGCAACAAGCAGGTCAAGGAAGACCAGAACGGCGAGGTACTTTACCAGGGCATCGCCGCGCGCGCCTTCGAGCGCGTCTTCCAGCTTGCCGATCATGTCCACGTCAAGAACGCGAGCCTCGAGAATGGATTGCTGCACGTCGACCTCGTGCGCGAAATCCCCGAGGCCAAGAAGCCGCGCCAGATCCCGATCGGCAACGGTAAAGCGAAGGCCGAGGTCATCGAGACCAAAGCGGCCTAACGCGCCCGAATTGCAAGGCAGAGGGGCGTCCCGATTTGGGACGCCTCTTTTTTTGCATCACAAGGCCGACGAGCGTGGCTAAAGGATTTGTCGGTCGGACTCTTCCACTCCCCGACTGCTGGCGGCGCAACGCCATAGCGCTTATTTGCCAGGGGTGGTCCTGTTCTTGCTTGGTTAAGGAGCCACGGCGCAACAAAAGGAAAGATTTTAGCGATTCCGGCGTGGACCAGCCTTGTGCGGCGAGGCAAAATTTGGCATGGTCTATTAGGACAGCAATGCTGTCCTAATAGGGTGGCCTCGGTGGCGGCTTCAAAAAGCGGGGCAGGCATCGGTGGCGCCCATGAGGGATAGCCACGGGCGGCGATAAGCCGGACACGGTTGTCCTTTCTCGAGATCAGTTGGGCGTTGACCGCGGTGGCGATTGCCTCGCGGACGTGGTGAGCACGCCGAGCGTTCCGCGCGCGGCAGGCAGGATGAAATGAGCGAGGAGAAGCGCAGCGCAGGATTTTTCAACGTCGGATCAGCTGCTGATCCCGGCGCACCGCGCGCGCACGGTCTCTACGATCCCGCGCTCGACAAGGATTCCTGCGGCGTCGGCTTCATCGCCGACATCAAGGGTCGCAAGTCGCACCAACTTATCAAAGACGGGCTGCGCATACTTTGCAACCTGGAGCATCGTGGCGCAGTCGGCGCAGATCCGCGAATGGGCGACGGCGCCGGCATCCTCGTGCAGATCCCGCACAAGTTGTTTGCGAAGAAGACGGCGGAGCTCGGATTCAAGTTGCCGCCCGCAGGCGAATACGCCGTCGGTTATCTTTTCATGCCGCAGGACCCGAACTGGCGGCAGATCATCCGCGACATCTACGCCGAGGTCATCGCGCGCGAGAAGCTCACGCTGCTCGGCTGGCGCGAAGTGCCGACCGACAATTCGACGCTCGGTGAATCGGTCAAACCAACCGAACCGAAACACATGCAAGTGTTCATCAGCCGCGGCAAGAAAAAACTGTCCGAGGACGAGTTCGAGCGCCGGCTCTACATCCTGCGCAAGTCGATTTCGAACGCGATCTATCGCAGACGCGAGCGGCGAACCGCCGGCTATTACCCGGTATCGATCTCCTGCCGTACGGTGATCTACAAGGGCATGTTCCTCGCGGACCAGCTCGGCACATATTATCCCGATCTGCATGATCGGGATTTTGAGAGCGCGCTTGCGCTCGTGCATCAGCGCTTTTCGACCAACACCTTCCCGACTTGGTCGCTGGCTCATCCGTACCGCTACATCGCGCACAACGGCGAAATCAACACGCTGCGCGGCAATGTGAACTGGATGGCAGCGCGCCAGGCATCCGTGTCCTCGCCGCTGTTCGGCAAGGACATCAACAAGCTTTGGCCGATCTCCTATGAAGGCCAGTCCGACACTGCCTGCTTCGACAACGCGCTCGAGTTTCTGGTGCAAGGTGGCTACTCGCTTGCGCACGCCATGATGATGATGATTCCCGAAGCATGGGCGGGCAATCCGCTCATGGACGAGGAGCGGCGCGCCTTTTACGAATACAACGCGGCGCTGATGGAGCCCTGGGACGGCCCCGCGGCAATCGCTTTTACGAATGGGCGGCAGATCGGAGCCACGCTTGACCGCAATGGGCTGCGGCCGGCGCGCTATCTGCTCACCAGCGACGATCGCATCGTCATGGCATCGGAAATGGGCGTCCTGCCGATTCCGGAAAAGGACATCGTCAAGAAATGGCGCCTGCAGCCCGGCAAGATGCTGCTCGTCGACCTCGACCAGGGGAGGCTTATTCCAGACGAGGAACTGAAGGCCACGTTGGCGAAAAGCCATCCTTACAAGGAGTGGCTCGAACGCACGCAGATCGTGCTCGAGGAATTGCCCGACACGCACAATGAGGCGCCGATCTCAAATCTGCCATTGCTCGATCGTCAGCAGGCTTTCGGCTACACGCAGGAAGATCTGAAGTTCCTGATGACCCCTATGGCAACGACAGGCGAGGAAGCGGTCGGCTCCATGGGCAACGACACGCCGATTTCGGCACTGTCCGACAAGCCGAAATCGCTGTTCACGTATTTCAAGCAGAACTTCGCGCAGGTCACCAATCCGCCGATCGATCCGATCCGGGAAGAGCTCGTCATGAGCCTTGTCTCGATCATCGGACCGCGTCCGAACATCTTCGATCTCGAGGGCACGTCAAAAACGAAGCGCCTTGAGGTGCGTCAGCCAATTCTCACCAACGAGGATCTCGAGAAGATTCGTGCGATTTCCGAGATCGGGAGCGATCATTTCAAGTCCAGCATCCTCGACATCACTTTTCCGGCCGAGCATGGCGCAGACGGCATGGGGTGGGCGCTCGACGAATTGTGCGAGCGGTCCGAGGAGGAAGTTCGCAACGGCTGCAACATCGTCATCCTGTCGGATCGCAAGGCAGGCGCCGATCGCATTCCCATTCCGGCGCTGCTCGCCTGCGCGGCCGTCCATCATCATCTGATCCGCAAGGGATTGCGCACGTCCGTCGGCATGGTGGTCGAAACCGGCGAACCGCGCGAGGTGCACCACTTCGCCTGTCTCGCCGGCTATGGCGCGGAGGCGATCAATCCGTACCTCGCCTTCGAGACGCTGATCGCGATGAGGGATGATCTGCCTCAGAAGCTCGAGGATAAGGAGATCATCAAGCGGTACATCAAGTCGATCGACAAGGGTCTGCTGAAGGTGATGTCCAAGATGGGCATATCCACCTACCAGTCCTATTGCGGCGCGCAGATCTTCGATGCTGTCGGCCTCCGGCAGGAATTCGTCGACAAGTACTTTACCGGGACACATACGCGCATAGAGGGCGTCGGCCTGGCGGAAATCGCGGAAGAAGCGGTGCGGCGTCACCGGGACGCATTCAGCGACGCCCCGATCTACCGAAACATGCTGGATGTCGGCGGCGATTACGCGGTGCGCGTGCGGGGCGAAGATCACGTATGGAACGCCGAGACAGTATCGCGCTTGCAGCATGCGGTGCGCGGGAATTCACAGGATCATTATCGCGCCTTCGCTCAGATCGTGAACGAGCAGAGCGAGCGCCTGCTGACCATCCGCGGCATGTTCCGGCTGAAGACTGCAGAGGAAGATGGCCGCAAGCCTGTGCCGCTTGAGGAAGTCGAGCCTGCCAATAATATCGTGCGGCGTTTCTCGACAGGCGCAATGTCGTTCGGCTCCATCTCTCGCGAGGCTCACACGACGCTGGCCATCGCGATGAACCGCATTGGTGGCAAATCGAACACCGGCGAGGGCGGCGAGGAGGCAGACCGCTTCAAGCCGCTGCCGAACGGCGATTCGATGCGCTCGGCGATCAAGCAGGTGGCATCGGGCCGCTTCGGCGTGACCGCCGAGTACCTCGTCAACTCTGACGTGATGCAGATCAAGATGGCGCAGGGCGCGAAGCCCGGAGAAGGCGGCCAGCTGCCCGGTCATAAGGTCGATAAGATCATCGCCAAGGTGCGTCATTCCACGCCCGGCGTCGGCCTGATTTCGCCACCACCGCATCACGACATCTATTCGATCGAGGACCTGGCGCAGCTCATCTTCGATCTCAAGAACGTCAATCCGGCTGGCGATGTCTCGGTCAAGCTTGTCTCCGAGGTCGGCGTCGGCACCGTCGCTGCCGGAGTTTCAAAGGCGCGAGCCGATCACGTCACGATCGCTGGCTTTGAGGGTGGCACGGGCGCAAGCCCGCTGACCTCGATCAAGCACGCGGGCAGCCCGTGGGAAATCGGCCTCGCCGAGACGCATCAGACGCTGGTCATCAACCGCCTGCGTGGCCGCATCTCGGTTCAGGTGGACGGCGGCGTCCGCACCGGCCGGGACGTGGTGGTTGGCGCGCTGTTGGGCGCGGACGAGTTTGGCTTCGCGACCGCACCGCTGATCGCGGCCGGCTGCGTCATGATGCGCAAGTGCCACCTCAATACTTGCCCGGTGGGCGTCGCCACCCAGGATCCGGTGCTGCGCAAGCGCTTTAGAGGCCAGCCCGAGCACGTCATCAATTACTTTTTCTTTGTTGCCGAAGAAGTGCGGGAGCTGATGGCCGCGATCGGATTCCGCACCTTCAATGAAATGGTCGGGCAAATGCAGATGCTCGATCGCCGGAAACTGGTGGAGCACTGGAAGGCCAAAGGCCTCGATTTCTCCAGGCTATTCACGAAGCCGCCGGCGGAAAAGGGCACGGCTATCTACAAGTGCGAGCCGCAGGATCACAAGATCAAGGACATTCTAGATCGCAAGCTCATCGCGGAATCGCAGGCCGCCCTTGACCGTGGCGCGCCAGTGCGGCTTCAGGCCCCAATCCGCAATACCGATCGCGCCTGCGGCGGCATGCTCTCCGGTGAAGTGGCAAAGCGCTATGGCCACGAAGGCTTGCCGGACGACACCATCCACGTCCGCTTCACCGGCACGGCGGGGCAAAGCTTCGGCGCCTGGCTTGCCCGCGGCGTCACCTTCGAGCTTGACGGCGATGCCAACGATTATGTCGGCAAAGGTCTCTCCGGCGGACGCCTGATCATCCGCCCCCCGGCGGACTCAGGCATCGTGCCGGAGGAATCGATCATCGTCGGCAACACCGTTCTCTACGGCGCAATCGAAGGCCAATGCTATTTCCGGGGTGTTGCCGGCGAACGCTTCGCCGTGCGCAATTCCGGCGCCATCGCGGTGATCGAGGGTGCCGGCGACCACTGCTGCGAATACATGACGGGCGGCATTGTCGTGGTGCTGGGCCGAACAGGCCGCAATTTTGCGGCAGGAATGTCAGGCGGCGTCGCCTACGTGCTGGACGAGGACGGAACATTCAAGTCGCGCTGTAACATGGCCATGATCGAGCTCGAGCCGGTGCCCGAAGAAGAGCAAATCGCCCAGCAGGAGTTCGGCCAATACCACGATCTCGAAAGTCATGGGCGCGTCGACGTCATGTCAGACCTGACGATCAAAGACGCCGAACGGCTGAAATTGCTGATTGTCAATCACGCGCGCTACACCGGATCGAAGCGCGCCGCTGAAATCCTTGCCAACTGGGATACCTATCGCCCGCTATTCCGCAAAGTGATGCCGGTCGAATACCGTCGCGCACTGGCCGAAATGGCAAAGGAGAAGGCTGCCACGATGCAGGCCGCGGAATAGTATGGGTAAGGTCACCGGGTTTCTGGAAATCGAGCGTGAGGATCGCGACTATCAACCGGTCGCGGAGCGCGTGAAGCATTGGCGCGAATTCGTGCTGCCGCTTCCGGAAAAGGAACTCCGCAATCAAGCTGCGCGCTGCATGGATTGTGGCGTGCCCTATTGTCATGGCACCAACCGCATTACCGGCGCGCCGACCGGCTGCCCGGTCAACAACCAGATTCCGGACTGGAACGATCTGGTCTATCGCGGCAACTGGGAGGAAGCCGCGCACAATCTGCATTCAACCAACAATTTTCCGGAGTTCACCGGCCGAGTGTGTCCGGCACCCTGCGAGGCATCGTGCACGCTCAACATCGACGAGAACCCCGTCACCATCAAGACAATCGAGTGCGAGATCGCGGACCGCGCGATCGCTCAGGGTCTCAAGCCCGACAAGCCGCAACGTACGACCGGCAAAAAAATAGCGATTGTCGGATCAGGGCCGGCGGGCCTTGCCTGCGCGCAACAGCTCGCGCGCGCCGGCCATGAGGTGCATGTCTACGAACGCTGGGCAAAAGCGGGCGGGCTGCTCCGTTACGGCATTCCCGATTTCAAGATGGAAAAGATCCACGTCGAACGCCGCATCGAGCAGATGCTGGGCGAAGGCGTCGTCTTCCACTACAACGCAGATGTCGGCGTAAATGTCCCGGCGGACAAATTGGTCAAAGACCACGATGCCGTCGTGCTGACCGGCGGAAGCGAGAAGTCGCGCGATCTGCCGATCCCCGGCCGCGACCTGAAAGGCATCCATTTCGCGATGGATTTTCTGCCGCAGCAGAACCGGCGCGTGAGTAATGAGCCGCAGGGCGACATCGAGCCAATTCTCGCCAAGGGCAAGAAGGTCGTGGTCATCGGCGGCGGCGATACGGGTTCCGACTGCATCGGGACCTCGATCCGCCAGGGCGCGGTTTCCGTCACCAACTTCGAGATCATGCCGCAGCCGCCGGAACGCGAGAACAAGATGCTCACGTGGCCGGATTGGCCGCTCAAGCTCCGCATCTCTTCCAGCCACGAAGAAGGCGTGTCCCGCGAGTTCGCTGTCCTGACGCAGAAATTCACCGGCGAGAACGGCCGGGTGACGAAGCTTCATTGCACGCATGTGGATACAGCATTCAAGCCCTTGCCGGGCACCGAGTTCGAAATCGAGGCCGATCTGGTTCTGCTCGCCATGGGCTTCGTGCATCCGGTGCACGAGGGCATGCTGAAGGATCTTGGCGTGGCACTCGACGGGCGCGGGAATGTGTCCGCGGACACGACGGCGTATCAGACCTCACTGCCGACTGTGTTCGCTGCCGGTGACATGCGTCGCGGGCAGTCACTGGTGGTTTGGGCGATCCGCGAAGGCCGCCAGGCCGCGCACGCCGTCGACAAATTCCTGATGGGAACAACGACGCTGCCGCGCTGAGGCTCAGCGAAACGGCCAGCCTCCGCTGAAGGGAATGCCCAGGGGTGGACGAGGCACGTCATCCCGCTGCGGGGGACGCGGCGGCCTGGGCCTGCTCGCCGTATTCTGCGCAGTCCGCTCGGCGCTGGTCGTTCTGGGCTCGGCGCTGGTGGTTCTCGGTGCGGAGGTCTTTTTCTCCGGAGAAGGCGCCGCCTCGGTGGCTGCTGGCTCGATGCGCGCAGCTTCAGCGGGTGCCGCCGCGAGGGAGCCTGCCGGCGTCACCGCCGGCGGAGCCGCTGAGCTGTCATCGTTGCGAGGCTGGAGGGCGAAATTGTCGGCCCGTCCGCGCGGAGCGTCGACCGGCTCTCCCTTGACGAGCACGCGCGTGGCGATCGCGTCGCTCTGCGGTGAGCTGTTGCCGGCGCCGCCGAGCAATTCCTCGGAATTTCCGGGCATGACGGTTAGAGGAATCACAGCCCCCGCCACCGGCCGGGCGGCCGGCTTGCCGTCGGGCGTCGTGGGCGCGAGCGGGCCGGAAGGAAGGGCAACCGGCGTCACGCGGCTATTCATGTGACGGCGAATTTCGCGCGCGACATAGTGCGCAAGCTTCAGCGCACCGAATTTTGTGAAGTAAACACCATCTTGCGACCGAAGCCTGCGTACCTGGCCTTCGTAGTCGGGGCCAAAGTTCGAATACTTGCCGGATTCGTCAACAAACCCATCCCAGATATCGATATAGACGACGCCTGCGCGTTCGGCGCGCGCGCGGTAAAGATCATTGAGATAGACCGTGTCAGCCGTGGCCTTGGCGCCGCGCATCGAAGGCAAGCCTACCCAAAAGACCGGCACGCCCTTGCTTTTGAGGGCGGCGATCGTCTCATCGATGCGCTTGGAATAAATCTCGGCCCATTGATCGGTACGAAACTCAGCGACTCCACCGGTCTTTTTGCCTGGCTGTGTCTCCGGCGCAGTTGCGGCGGTCTCCTGTTCGCCAGACTGTTCCTTGTTTTGCGCTTCCTTTTCGGCAGCAGGCTTGTCCGCTTGATCCTTTTGATCCTTGTGATCCTTGCCCTTCTTTTTTTCGGCTTCCTTGGCGGTGTCGCGCCCCCGGATCGACTGCCGGTCGCTGACGCCAAGCATCATCACAACGTAGTTCGCTTTCTCCTGCGCGAGGATGTCGCGCGCAACGCGCCCCCAGTCGAGATCGCTTTTCTGGTCATACCGGATGAGCCCAGAATGAAGCTTGTTCTTGCGGACGATCGCGATCTCGGGTGAATCGGAAAATGCATCTTCCATCCCGGAGGCCAGCCAGTCCGCCATGGCATCGCCAAGGACGACAACCGACGTCGTCACGGTAATCGGGTCTGCTTTCGGATCCGCCTTACGTGGCGGTGGCGCGCGAGAGTTATCGAC
>JBKPLN010000040.1:0-5349 GCA_046731635.1 Pseudomonadota bacterium
TTCTGATTGGCGGTGGTACCCATCTTCACCAGCGACCACGAGCGCAGGATGTATTCCTGGATCGCCGCCTTAATCCACCACATTGCATAGGTGGCGAGGCGAAAGCCCTTCTCGGGCTCAAAGCGCTTGACCGCCTGCAACATGTATTCCTCCTGCGGTTCCAGCATCGGGAACCGCCGGATCTCGTCAAGATAGTGTGAAAGGCCGGATTCGGCCTTGAGTGCCGGCAGTGCGGCGGTACGGCCCATGACAGCGCCCTCCCTACTTGCCCCCGGTTTACGGCAGGCGGGTTGTCGCCGCCGCTCCCCGAGCCGACGGCGCGCATACGATGTTGCGACCGCGAAATCCCTCGATCGCAATCGCACCATAGCGACTCGACCGCATGAAAGAAAGTGGTCGAACCCTCACGTCACTGTGACGCCAACGTGCGCCCAGTACGTCGCCAAACCTTTGATTTGGCTTGTCTATTTGCGCGGCTCGAGCCCGGCTTCACGGCTCTCCATGTGCAGGGCATCTCGTAAACAACGCAAATCACCCGGCAGTTCCGATTGGAACTCCAGGATGTCGCTGGTTTCGGGGTGTTGTACGTCCAAGAGATAGGCGTGCAACGCCTGCCGTTCAAGGGCTTCCAGGGCTGCGCGCGCCTTCGGCCCTAGACGGGCTGCTTTGGTCCTGAACCCCGTACCGTAGGTCGCATCGCCCAGAATGGGATGTCCGATATGGGCAAGATGGACGCGGATCTGGTGCGTGCGTCCTGTTTCCAGCGTGCAAGCGAGGAGACTGGCAGTCGGCTTTCCGTCCGGACCGGCAAAACGCTCAAGGACTTGCCAGTGCGTGACAGCGTGACGGCCGGCTTCGCGAATGGCCTGCTTGTCGCGGGCATGGGGGTGCCGGCCGATCGGTGCCTCGATCGTGCCCTTTGGACGGTCCGGCGAGCCCCAGACAAAGGCAAGATAGCCGCGTCGGAGCGGTCCCTCAGTTTTGTCGGCGAACTGCTTCGCAAGAGCCCGGTGTCCCTTGTCGGTCTTGGCAATCACCATCAGGCCAGTGGTGTCCTTGTCGAGCCGGTGAACAATACCTGGACGTTTGACACCCCCGATCCCAGACAGGCTGGCGCCGCAGTGGGCGATCAGCGCATTGACCAGCGTGCCGGAAGCGTGACCCGCGGCGGGATGGACAACCAGTCCTTTCGGCTTGTCGATGACAATGATTGCCTCGTCCTCGTAGACGATATTGAGCGGAATCGTCTCGCCCTTTGGCGAGGCCGGTTCGGGCGGCGGCAATGTCACGGTGACAACATCGCCGGATTTGACGGTTGCCCCCGGATCGCGGATCGTGCGCGCCGCGATCTTCACCTGGCCGGCAAGGATCAAGGCCTTTAGGTGCGAGCGCGAAACAGTCGCGATCCGTCCGGCAAGCACACGATCCAGCCGGGATCCTGCCTCCGCGTCGGCAATCGTGACTGTCTCGGTAATGCTATTCGTCATGGTTCACGAATGTCTGACGACACTGAAAAGCCTCTCGACCCCGAAGCAGCCCGCATCGTCGCCAGGGTGCGCCGGCTGATGATGATCGCAACACTGACGACTTTTTTTGCGGTTGCCGTCGTGATCGGGGTCATCGGCTATCGTGTTTTTAGGGGCGAGGGAAGGGCACAAGCGAGCCCAGATGCTGATGCGCCCTGGCCGAATGGTGCGCGGATCGTATCGAGTGCCATGAACGACGATCGGCTCGCGCTGACGATCGAGACCGCGAATGGACTTGAGGTGCGCTTCTTCGATCTGAAGACATTGAAGCCCGCCGGGCGGCTGCCGCTCGGCGGAAAGCCATAGGCCCGGTTGCAGCAGCCGTGGCTGTGCATGTTAAAATGCCTGCCTGAGAAAGCCCCCGCGTAGGAGACGTCATGGCGAAAACCAAAAAGTCCGCTCGGGCGCCGGCGGCAGCAATGGTCGACGATCCGGCCAAGACCAACTCGATCATTGTCGGCAAGAGCGCCAAATACGAAGTGCTCGACCTTCATTTCGGCAATCGGCACGGCCTGGTCGCCGGCGCGACCGGAACCGGTAAGACAGTATCGCTCCAGGTGTTGGCGGAAGGGCTTTCGAAGGCGGGCGTACCGGTCTTTGCAGCCGACATCAAAGGCGACCTCTCCGGTATCGCCGCCGAAGGCGAAATGAAGGATACCCTGGTAGAGCGCGCCAAGGGCATGGGGCTGAACTATCAGCCGGATCAGTACCCGGTAGTTTTCTGGGACGTTTTCGGCGAGCAGGGACATCCCATTCGCGCGACCATTTCAGAGATGGGACCATTGCTGTTGGCGAGGCTCCTGCAGCTCAATGACACGCAGGAAGGCGTTCTCAATATCGCGTTTCGCGTTGCCGATGAGCAGGGGCTTGCGCTGCTCGATCTCAAGGATCTGCGCGCAATTCTTGGTTTGGTCGCCGATCATGCCGCCGAACTGCAAAAGGCCTACGGCAACGTCTCGTCAGCGACGGTCGGGACAGTGCAGCGGCAATTGCTGGTACTCGAAAACCAGGGCGCCAACTCTTTCTTCGGCGAGCCGGCGCTGGATCTTGCCGATTTCCTCCGCACCGATCGGGACGGACGCGGCATCATCAATGTGCTCGCGGCCGACAAGCTGATCGCAAATCCGCGGCTCTACGCCACATTCCTGCTTTGGCTGCTGTCGGAGCTGTTCGAGAAGCTTCCCGAGGTAGGCGATCCGGAGAAGCCCAAGCTCGTGTTCTTTTTCGATGAAGCGCATCTGCTGTTCAACGACGCGCCGAAGCCGCTCTTGGAAAAGATCGACCAGGTTGTGCGGTTGGTCCGCTCCAAAGGGGTCGGCGTGTATTTGGTGACGCAGAATCCTCTCGACGTTCCGGAAACGGTGCTGGCGCAGCTCGGCAACCGCGTACAGCATGCGCTGCGCGCATTCACGCCGCGCGATCAGAAATCGGTGCGGGCCGCCGCCGACACTTTCCGGCCGAACAAGGATCTCGATACGGCCAAGGCCATCACCGAGCTTGGCAAGGGCGAGGCCCTGGTTTCGTTTCTCGAGGGCAACGGGGTGCCATCGATGGTGCAGCGCACGATGATCCGCCCGCCTTGCGCGCGCATCGGGCCAGTCACTCCGGCCGAACGCAACGCCGTGATCGCCAAGAGCCCGGTCAAGGGCAAATACGATACGCCGGTCGACTCCGAGTCCGCATACGAGATTTTGCAGAAGCGGATGCAGAACACGGCCGCTACGCCCGCGCCGGGACAGCAAGGTGAGCAGGATCAGGCGGGACAGGCAGGAGGCGGCGGATTACTCGGCCAGATCGGCGGCATGATAGGCACCATTTTTGGCACCAACGTTCCACGCGGCACCCGCTTGTCGACGGGTCAGCGCATGTCACGCGAGGTCGCGCGCTCTGTCACCAATCGCGTGGCCGGGCAGATCGCTGCCGACCTGGGCAAGTCCGTCGGCGGCTCGATGGGCGGCACCATAGGCCGCGCCATCGTGCGTGGCACATTGGGAGGAATTCTGCGGCGCTAAACCTTCAGCGCACGAATTTTTTCCAGCACCGGCAACAGATACGAGACGAATTTCTCCGGGTCTTCGCTCATCGGAAAGTGGCCGAGGCCCTGCATGATGGTGGCCGGTGCGCCGGTGCGTTTCGCCACATCAAGCGTGGCCTCGGTGGTGCATGAATAATCGTATTCGCCGGTCAGCAAAAAAAGCGGACACCGCTTGATGTCGATCTGGTTGCCACGATCGCGGATATCGCCGTCGACCATGTGGAAGTTGAGATCTCCCTTAAAGACGCCGGGGCCGCTCTGCATGTAGTGCCAGAGAGTCTCCCAGCGTTCGGCTATCGGCGCGGTCGGGGCAATGAGGCCGGAGACGACGCCGGCGCAAACCATGCCGCCGTGCACGTCGGGCCGATCGAGCCAGGCGAGATCGTAATAGGGATCGGTATGCGCCGCGGATTCAAGGCCGACCAGGGCGCGAAAGCGCTCGGGATGTTCGTGCGCCAGGTGCAGTACGATGCGCCCGCCGATCGAGCAGCCGACGGCTACCGGTTTGTCGAGGTTGAGCGCGTCGGCGACTTCGACAATCATTTGCACGTAGTCGCGCGACGTCAGTTTGTAGTCGGCATCCTGCCATCCTGCGGGCGGTGACGATTTGCCATGCCAGGGCATGTCGAAGGCGATGACACGGAAATTTCTGGTGACTCGTTCATCATTGAGGACGCCGCGATACTGCCGGGCATCGGAGCCGGCGGTGTGCAGGCACAGCAACGGTATGCCTTGTCCCGATTCCTCGACATACAGGCGATGCGGCTTGCCGAGGAGATCGAGCCGCAAGTAGCGCCCTGTGATCGGCTCAAATCGCGGGCTCATCGCTTTGCCTCCCGCCGCGGCGCCGCGATGACGTCCTTGAAATAAAGCAGGTTGGCCATGAACGGGTGCAGGTTGCCTTCGACCTGCATGAGCTTTTGTTTCACCAACGCGAAAATGTCGGTGTAGCCGAGCGACGGCAGCGGCTGCCAGAACTTGTCCCACACCTCGCCGGAGGCGCGCAGACAAAAGCTGTAATTGGGAGTGATGAAAGGGCCAGGCGTTACATGAGTGATCCGGCCTTCCTGGACGCGCAGCAGTGTGCAGGCATCGTCGATGGCGATCATGAAGGTGGTGTCGACGAAACGTCCCCGGTGAACGAGCCTGGGGTCGGCATTCACCAGGCCGGCGATCTTCTCGATCATGTCAAAATCTCCCTCGCGGACGATGCAGGGTGGAATGGCGCGTGGGCGGCCGCAAGCACGTTGCGGCCATGCTTGCGGATTTGACGGATCGGGGTTATTTCGGAGGGTCTTAAGCTCCCTTCGTCTAGCGGCCCAGGACGTCGCCCTCTCACGGCGAAAACAGGGGTTCGAGTCCCCTAGGGAGCGCCAATAAATCAGGCACTTCTTGAATCGGCTAATTTTCAACAAACCACCAAGCAGAAATATTTAGCCGCCGCAGACAGCGGTAACAGGGGTCCGATTGATGCGGCGCCGTTGCCGCCATTGCCGCCAGTGCGATTAGTGGTTCCGATAAGGCCGGTGCCACCCGAACCCCCCGATAGAACCCGCGCCCGATTTTTCCGCTGTGAGCGGCCGAGTCCTTGCAAAATCATGGTCATCGGCCGCCGCGATAAACAGCACGCGCCGAGAGACACAGAGTCGAGTTGATCGACATGATCGATCTTCGTGAGATCGGTTTGAACGAGAGCAAACTTCACGGTGTGCGGGCAAGTATTTCCCACAAATGACCGTTCGGACAGTGCGATTTGTCTGATTATTATCCACGGCAATAGGAGAGAAC
>JBKPLN010000041.1:0-1872 GCA_046731635.1 Pseudomonadota bacterium
CGCCTGGTCTGCGACCGTTTTGGGCGATGCTACAATACGCGGCGCGCCTATCGTCGCTATTATGCGCAGCGTTACTACGGTCAGCCTGGCTACGGCTACTATGGTCAGCCTAGCTACGGCTACTATGGTCAGCCTGGCTACGGCTATTACGGCGGACCGCGTGTCGGAGTTGGCCCGTTCAGCTTCGGGTGGTAACCCACAGACATCTTGCAACGATTCAACTTCGGACCCGCCGGGCTAAAAACCGGCGGGTTCGTTACGTCTGGGTGGTTGCAGATTTTTTTGCGTTCCGGCTATGTCTGCTTTTTACACAAAGCGGACAGGCAATCGCGACGTCCACATATGGGGTAAAGCGGACATCGCCTGATCATGCCGAAAATGACCGCTTTTGACCCAAAGCGGACATTGGACCCTTCGCGCTGCTCATGAAATATTACTGTTTTGCGCACGGGCGACACGCTGGCACGTTTCGATTTGTTACGGGATCAAAGGGCGGGTCTTACCAGATCAAGTCTCCGTATGGCACCCTTGGGATACGCGGTTGAGGATCGCCGTGGTGGCTGGTGGGTGTGCGGCCAAGTCCTGTGTGACCAACCCATCCCAGCAAACGCATAGGCGGCCACGGCTAGGCGCGGGAAATGATGATTTGATCGTACAGGTTTCCTGAAACGCCGTCGCTCGTATGTGTTTGTATGATCGTGAATTGGTGTTCCTGTCGTAAATTCCATGCAGTTGGCGAGAGACGCAGAATCGGATGATCCTCTGCGGGATGTCGGATCTCTGCAGAATAATTTTTTGGATTGTCGTCGATCTAATCCGGCCGCGTGCAGCGTTGGAGGCCGAGATTCTCGTGTTGCGGCAACAGATCATTGTACTGCGACGAGGTAGGCTCAGTCGGCTGTCATTTTTTACCGTCGACAAGGTCGTTCTGGGTTGGGTCTGCCACCTATCTCCGAAGGCCTGCGACGCGCTCGCCGTCGTTCGACCCGAAACCGTGGTCAGATGGCACCGTGCAGGCTTCCGATTGTTTTGGCGCTGGAAGTCTAGGCGTCGTCTGGGCCGTCCAGCGGTGCCTGTCGTTCCCGAAAATCTCATCCGTGCAGATTCGCGCCATGAGGCAGAATCAGCGCATCATTCGAGGCGATGCTCGCGATCCTCCATCTGCCGGCAATGTTCGTCGCCGACCTGTTCAAGTCCCGACGCAGGCTCGAAGCCGAGAATCTGTTTCTCCGCCATCAGCTCAACATGGCCTTGCGGCGGGCGCCGCCTCGCCTGCGGCTGCGCGGTTGTGACCGGGCGTTATTGGTGTGGATCACGCGGATTTGGCCCAATCTGTTGGATTTGTCGCAGGTGGTGAAGCCGGAGACGATCCTGCGGTGGCATCGCGAAGGCTTCAGAGCTTTCTGGCGCTGGAAATCCCGACATCGGGCAGGTCGGCCGAAGATCAGTCGTGAACTACGTGATCTTATCCGGCGAATGAGCAAAGAGACCCGTTATGGGGCGCCCCGCGCATCCACGGCGAGCTCCTCAAGCTTGGCTTCGAGGTCGCGGAGTCGAGCGTCTCCAAGTACATGGTCAAACACCGAGGACCGCCATCGCAGACGTGGCGGACATTCCTGCGCAACCATGCGGACGCGATTGCGGCGATCGACCTTTGTCTGGTTCCGACCCTGACGTTTGAGTGCCTGTTTGCCTTTTTGGTCGTGAGCCATTGTCGACGACAGCTTTTGTGGTTCGCGGTGACCAAGCATCCCACCGCGGAGTGGCTGGCGCAGCAGATCGCCGAGGCATTCCCGTGGGAAACGGCACCGCGCTATCTGATCCGCGACAATGATGGTGCCTACGGACAAGCCTTCACGAACCGGGTGAGAA
>JBKPLN010000042.1:0-4052 GCA_046731635.1 Pseudomonadota bacterium
GTACAATAGTGCATACTGCATGATGCAGGCGAAAGCCGACATTCTGGGTTGACTCGCAGTCACCCGGTGCCAATCGAATCTTCGTCTTTTGTCACTGCAAGCCGTCGAAGGAGTTCATATGCGAACTGCGAAAGCGAATCATCGCGCGCTCCCATGACCACGATGCGATCACCGGGGCGGGCTAATTTAATCAGCATGTCGCCACAGGCGCCGCGGTTCGGAAAAGCAAAGGCCTTTCGGCCGCACCGTTGGATTTCGCAAACAATATCTTCGCTGCCGACGCCTCGGTCGACCGTGCCCCCGAAGTAAACAGGCTCGGGCATGACCAGAACATCCTCATCGCGCAGCCTCTTTGCAAAGCAGTCCACCAAGGCATGCCTCATCAGACGAATCGGGCCGTAGCCATGGGGCTGAAACATCAGCAGCAAGCGGCCGGGAAACGCGTGCAAGGTTTCGAGCGTGGCCGATATCTTGTCAGGGTTGTGAGCAAAATCGTCGAACACTGTTATTTCATTTGCGGCGCCCACGACCTCAAGCCGTCGACGGATGCCGCTGAACTCGCTCAGATGGGCCGCGGCCGTCCCAAGAGGCACGCCGCAGACCTTCGCGGCACTTAGAGCGGCGAGTGCGTTGGCTGCATTGTGCAGCCCTGGAACTTTCAGGTCCACATCGACGACCTCACCGGTCTGACGCGCCTTTACCTGGAAATGGATTCCTGCCGGCGATTGAACCGGCGCAAGCGCAAAGAGGTCCGCTTGCGCAGAATTCAGACTGTAGGTGATCGCTTGCGCCGCTTTCAAACCGGCCAACAGCGCTGCGGTTTCGGCGTTATCGAGATTCAGCACTAACGTCTGCGCCTTGGTGATGAAGTCGCGGAAAATTGCGCGCAGCTCGTCCAGCGATTTGTGGTCCAGCGAGATGTTGTTCACGACCGCGACGCGGGGTTTGAAAAACGCAATCGAGCCGTCGCTCTCGTCCAACTCACTGACAAAAACCTTGCCCTCGCCGATCCTGGCGCTGGCAAAAGGCGAGCCCGCATCAATGAAGTTCTTCATATCCGCGCCGTTCATGATCGTTGGGCTCTTTCCGGTGCGGTGCAGAATCCAGCCAAGCATGCCGACCGTGGTGGACTTGCCGCTCGTGCCGGCGACACCGACCCCCAGGGCTGCCGAGTTGAAGAGTTCGGCGAGAAGCCGTGCACGCGTGATGACAGCAGCACCGATACGGCGCGCGGCCCGCACGTCGGCGACGGTCTCCTCCACAGCAGTGGACGTCACCAGGATCTGACTGGTCCGCGTAACGCCGCTGCCGTCCTGGGGATGAAGAAGCACACCACGTGCACGCAGAAAATCGAATCTCTTGGTATTACGCCCCTGGTCGAACGCCCGGTCAGAACCCTCAACCAGTCCGCCCCTGGATTGGATGATCAAGGCGAGCGGAGTCATGCCACTACCGCCGACGCCGCAGAAAAAGTAATCTCCAGTTTGGGACATTGGCGAAATCTAGAAGGGTTGCCGTTGAGGTGCAACGCGGGCTGGGCGTTTGTATGACCAAAGAGAAGTGCAGGATCGGCGTGGTGGCGCCTGCTTCGCGCATGGCTCCGGAAGTTGCCGAGAGAGTGCCGGCTTTGGCCGGATCGCTGTACCCGGACCGGACGCCCGAGATCTTTTTCCATCCGCAATGTTTCGCTTCGCACGGACATTTCGCCGGCGATGACGAAACGCGCGCACAGGCCTTTCTCGACATCGCCAACGACGAGAGTTACGACGCGGTGTGGTTCGCGCGCGGCGGTTATGGCTCCTGCCGCGTGGCGGAAGCGGTCATGTGCAGGTTGACGGAGCCGTCCAGACGAAAAGCCTACATCGGTTACAGTGATGCCGGTGTGCTGCTCGCGGCCTTGTACCGGGCCGGGTTCGAGGCCGTGGCGCATGGTCCCGTGGCGCAGGACATCCTCAGAGACGGGGGAGACGCGGCTGTCGGGCGAGCGCTCGCCTGGATGGTCGATCGGTCGCCAGAGGCGTTGGAGCCCACGGTAAGCCGCGTGAAGCCGACGGCAGCATTTAATATGACGGTCCTCAGCCAATTGCTTGGCACGCCGCTGCAACCCGACCTCGATGGGCATGTGCTCATGCTGGAGGAGGTAGGGGAGGCGATGTACCGGATTGATAGGTCGCTATTTCACATTACCAGCAATGCCAAAATCAGACGGGTGTCGGGCGTCATGCTCGGCCGGTGCAGCGGCATTACCCCCAACGAACCCGATTTCGGAATGAACGAAGAAGAGATTGCCCGTTACTGGTGTCAGAAGTCCGGCATCCCATGGTTGGGACGTGCCGACATTGGGCATGACACAGCCAACAAGGTTGTTCCCTTCGGAACAAGCCACGAGCCGAGAATTGGCTCGTAAGCAGGCCGGCTAGACCGCATACGTCGCCGCTCGTCTTATGCCCAAGGTGGCATCGTCACGAGGCTGGCGGTCAAATCAGAGGTTTTTATACGCCCGTCGACGTTACCGTCTTCGTCGATGTCTACGCTGCACCAGGCACTGGATTGGCTAAGGATTCTGACATTTGAATTTCGGGGCACGCTGTTGCCGGATCTGCAATTTTGACCGTCGGTGAACCCGCCGGCTTCGGCGGTATCCTGAACGACAGGCGTTGCACGCAGCGCGAAGCGGCGTTGGTCAAAAATCTTCTGGTTCCGGCTTGTGTCAACTTCCCCCGCCCCCCACGCGCCGATGCTCGATACCTTGGGGTTCTGGATGTTCGTATCGACGTCGAGGCCATTTGCGCACTTGCCCGGTGGCCCGAACCAGCGGCGGTCAACCTGGTTCTGAAAAAGATGCCATTGTCCGCCGTTATAGAAATCGACGGTTTCTTCGTGCGACCGCGATGTGGATAGCCAATTATACGCCACGAGTTTTTCCTTGCGGAGGAGACGATTGACCAGGCCGTTCCCGTATATCCCGATCGCATAACGGTCGCCGACCGTCTGATTCATGATGCGGAAGTACTCAAGAACAGCGTCTGCGCCAGAGCTGTTTTTGGTTACATTGAAGTCGACACCGAAATAGATCGCGGATCCTTCGGGCTGCCCCACCAACCTCGCTTGGTCCAGCGCCGCCTTTGCATCGGCGGCGGCTTCCGCCTTTGCCGAACCCTTATCCTCCAATCCCTTCAGAAATTTCTCGGGCAGGTTATTTCGATATTGGTAGAGAGAAACGATCGACAGACCATTTCTGATCAATATCGTCGGCTCGCGCAGCCCGTCGATCATGTTGCCGTCGGACGCCATGACCTTCTCGCGCAGACCCGCCTGGGGCTTTCTCGCGAAAAACCGCACGACAACCTTGACATTCTGCGCAGACAACTTCGACGCAAACTTTGCGGCGTTATGCGGGGTATCGATAATGGCAATACTCGCCGGATCGTTGGGCTGCCCAACCGCCAGATTGCTCGGCACCAAGGTGCTGGCAAGCAGCCCTTTGGTGAATAGTCTTCGCGAGACGACTGACATTGCCCCCCTGATGAGTTGCTGTCCGTGGGTTAGCCTTGCTGAGCTTTGATTTCGTTAAATTTGGCCAGCGCGCGCTCGAAGATATCGTTGAAGAGCCACATCGAATCCAGAATCTCGCGCATGGTTACAGACGTTTTCGCCCTGTCAGCCTTGCCGAAGGCAAACATGCTGTTATTGCGCAAGTATCCCATGATTCGCGGTTCGGAGATTCTGTAATTCAGCAGGTTGCCTGAATTGAGCGCGGATTTGGCCGGACTGGGAATGATCTGGATAAGCTCAAAAAATCGCATTTGATCGATCGGGTTTGGCAACGCCTTCATGATCGCCGGTATTTTCGGGAAAAGGTCTGCGTGCGCATTCATGAGACCGTTTCTCACCCCGGTCCAGTGATTGTATCGCTGATCTGAAGTGCCGACCCGCGCTTCTTCCTTGTCGTCGCGTGCGTTCAGTTTGGGATCAATGGCTGCGATGGACTTCTTGATTGCCGCCCATTTCTTCTGACCATTTGTGTCCTCGGCTACCCCTGTCTGAAAACT
>JBKPLN010000043.1:0-3975 GCA_046731635.1 Pseudomonadota bacterium
GATACCATCCGCCCGAAGAATTCAATCCGGTGTGGAAGCTTTCTTACATGTGGGAGCATCCATTGCATTTTCCGCTTGCAGTCTGGACGACTTTCACCGACTGGGGAGACAGGCTGTGGCCGGAGCTGATCGGCATCCTGGGCTGGCAGGATATTTGGCTTCGATCCTGGATTTACCTGGTGCTCACGGTCTTTCTTCTGTTCGTGGCTGTACAAAGACTGCAGCTGGACGGCGTGACGCGTGTCCGGGTGGCGGCGGTAACCGGCCTTACTGTGTTGAGCTATGTCGTGATCGTCTTTCTGATCTTTTTTCTCACCTATACGCCTCTCGACGTGGACCATGTTCGCGGCGTTCAGGGACGCTATTTCATTATCGTTCTCCCAGTCGCTGCGGTATTTGTCGCCGCCATGATCAACCGCGAGCTGCCAAGTGGCATGCCCTCGGCCATTGCGATCGCCGGCTCATTGCTCTCAGGAACTGCGACCGTCGATGCACTGTTCCAGGCACATTGGTAACCCTGGCGATTGGATAAGACGATTTGCCTTACCGCCTGCAACTATCGCCGCCAGCATTGGCCGTTTTCGGCATTACATCACGTGCGGTCGGTTGCGGAACCTTTTGCTGGGCGCCAAACCTGCGCTTTCAAGCGGACGATGGGTTTCATACGCGAGATTGGTTGCGCCAACTCTCGGTGAGGCATTTAGCCCTGCGGTCGAAAAGTCCGTTTTGGAATCGAATCAGAGACAAGGACGGTTACCGATTGCAGAATTTCGGTGGTGTTGTGCCTGTGGTCCTTTTTCCCATGGCGGGGCGTGCTGCCTACACAGCTAATCGCTTTTCAGATATTCGTTGTGGTCGGGTTAGTTTTGAACGCGATTGTAACCGGTGCGTTGTCAGGGCCATACGACCGCTACTTAGCACGTGTCGTTTGGCTGATATTATTTGTCGGCCTAGTGAGCATTTGTTGCAGCATGCGAGTCCATGCGCACAAACAGGTATTTAAGCGTCACAGCACGCGCTGACCGGGATCCCGGGGGGTGGTCCGTTCATTCCTAGTTCTCCCCGCGCCAATGCTTCAGCGAAGATACAGGCTATTTGGATCGATAGGATCTGCGTGCACTGTAGTAAGGTGGAATCACCCGCGAGGTGCGAACCGTACTTATCGGCTCTTTATGGCTCGCATCGCGCGCCAAGGGAATTGCCGGCTTTGCAGTCTCGTGCTCGGTGCTTCGCAAGCGAGCCCCTTCAGTAGCCGAATCAGCATTTGCAAGTGCTATTGCTCGAGCGAGGGCAGTGATAACTTCATGCTGCGATCGCAGCTTCAAATGAAGATTCAACAATACAATTAGACTGATGCAAATCCATAAATACATAATAAGATCGGCACCACGGCCGATGCCGATAAATTCGGCCACACGGGTGGTGTGTGAAGGAATCCAGACGAAATAGAGACCCACTAGGCTGGCGACAAGCGACATCAGAGCGACAACTGGTGAGCGTCGGTATTCCGCCCATGCGTAGATGAGAACGCTGCAAAGCAAGAGCGAAAGGATTGCCTGAGCGATCATCGGTGTAATTTTCTTGCGAACAGATCGAGCAGAATCATCACGAAATCGCTCGTGCGCTGCCCTTTAGCCAGTGAGTAGCGGGTATAGTCGACGGTTACCGGAACTTCGAGATAGCGCAGACCGCTATTAGCTATGTCGGCGAGGATTTCCGAGGCATGGGCCATACGGTTTTGACGCAGGGACAATGCAACGGCGCCTTGTCGGGTAAAAGCGCGCAGACCGTTATGTGTGTCAGTTAGGCACAGACCCGTGGTCGCGACCGTGAACAACGTCGCTGCAAAGAGAAAAACTCGCCGCACGAACGGTATGTTGCAGGAGTGACCTATCCGACGGCTGCCAAGTGCAAAGTCGGCATGCTGCTCGGTGAGTGCGCGCACGAGTCGCGGAATATCCTCAGCCCGGTGCTGACCATCGGCGTCAAATGTAACAAGGATTTCAGCCCCCTGCGATAGCGCGTAATCGATTCCAGTCTTCAGGGCCGCGCCCTGACCAAGGTTGACGGGGTGGGTGATTACGGCCGTAGCTATTTTCGCGGCTATATGTCGCGTCCCGTCCACCGATCCATCATCGACTACCACCACATCATATCGGCGTCGCCGCAGGTCTGCGACGACGTTGGCTATGGTGGCCGCCTCATTAAAAGCGGGGCAAATCACCCAAACTGCCGGTTTCTGCATAATGACGCGCTTCGAGCTACTTAGCGAAGCCCAAGACCGTTCGTTAGCCGCAGAACTGACCTGCGCGCCTTGGCCCTGGGCCGACTAGTGCAAAAGTATAATGACAGGCGGCAGTTACAGTTCCGTCAGGCCGATACGAAAAACAGACCGCCGAGTATTAAGAGCAGACCTATGATCAGGCGCAGCGAAATCGTTTCGCCAAACAGCGAACCTGCAAGCAAAGGTGTAAGCGCGAATGCTAACGCCACGAACGGATAGGCGCGAGACAAAGGTGTGAAGCTAAGAATCCATACCCATAGAAGTGCAAAGCCGGCATACAGTACGAGCGCTGAAAGAAAATAAAGGTTGTAACAAAGGGTCAAGAGTCGTCCGACTCCGCCGACATCGGCGGTCCCATAGCTGTTGGCTGCCATTTTGAATAGAAGTTGGCCAGCTGACATTCCACCTGCATAGGCTGTCAACAGCAAGATTTGTGAAAGGGTCAAACGATCGCCACTCATGGTGCACCTTTACGCAGGACAAGGCGCATTGCATCGAACAGGTTGACCGATATACCAATGCGGCCCGCGGCTGTAAGCGGCGAGCCGCGCATACCGAGCATCCGCTGCAACTGAAAAACAATGAGCGACAAGGGAACGCGTTTGGCTGGATAATCGAAATACTCCATCGACAATGCGAATTGCCCCGACATCCGCCGCAGGCTTTCTTTGGTGAAGTACCAGAGATGTTGCGGTGGCGTCATCAATCGCCACCTCGCCCCCGCCCACCGCGCCGCGATCGATGCAAAATCTCCGGTCGTGATTACGATAATCCCGCCGGGCTTTAGGTAGCGGTAGCAAAGCGCCAACACTTCCCGCGGTTGTGGTAGATGCTCGATTACGTCAAACATCGTGATGACGTCGACCTCACCGATCCGTTCCATATTCGACTCGTTAGCCACGCCGGAGAGCACGTTCAATCCCGCTTCTCGGCAAGACGCGGCTGCGTGCTCGGCCAATTCGATTCCGAATACCTCGAAGTGACACTGGGCTTCCTTGAGGAAAAATCCGTAGGCGCAACCCAAATCTAGCACGCGCCCTGAGCGGACAAAACAGCGCACGAAGTCGACGCTACGTGCAAATTCACGACGCAGCACCGGCTCGGCACCAAGATAGTCGGAATACCCATCGGCGCGCGAACCGGAAAAATAGTCTGCCGTATAATAACTCTTTGGATCAAAACTTGACGCTTCGGCGCGCCCTAGTCCGCAACGCTCACATTGCCAAATTTCGCATCCATTCACTTTAAACCGAAATAGATGGGGACTGTTTTTGCCGCAAGCAATGCATGCTCGATCGGTCATTGTCGTTCCGTAATTCTTTCGGCGGCCGCACTTACCGCTGCCTCCATTTCTTCTGTCGTCTTGTTGAGACGTTTGCGCAAACGGCGGGCCAAATCCGTCGTGGAACTGGCCACACGATTTCGCGGGAGACGAAGTGACCATCGCAGTGCTCCGTTGGATTAAGAACAAGCCACCAAACTAGCTAGTTTAACTTTCCAACCACGCTCCTAGGAAGTGGAAATTGGCTCGTCTGTCCGCTTTACCCCAAAAGCAGACATTCCGCCGTTGAAGAAGTCCGCTATTGGCCAAAAGCGGACTCATGCATCGCAGCAAACAGCAACTTATTCGATCACTTCGTCGGCGCGGGCGAGAAGCGTCGACGGGATCGTCACACCGAGCGCCTTAGCGG
>JBKPLN010000044.1:0-5519 GCA_046731635.1 Pseudomonadota bacterium
GCCATGTAGCTCGCTAATTTCTGCGATCAAGCTTGAGGATAGGACGAGGCCGGCCTCTCTGGGCTGTCCCAACTTGCAATCCTTTGAGCTGCTTTTCGAGCTCGACGATGACACCCGCGACCTCATCAAGACGGGCGCTAATTCCCGCGATCCCTTGTCGGGTGGACTGATCCTCGTGCCACAACCATTCTAACTTCTCTTCCGTAGTCATATCGCTCCACAACTTCGCCATGTCCGCGTTTCCTTATGCCTCTACCCACCGTTGCAGGACATAAGTTCCGCAGCGAAGATTTCAAACCAGTCGGATCGATTGAAAGGGACCACTCCTGTTCTCAAAAGGGACCAATCCAAGGAGTTACCTATGGAAAGGGGCCAGCACCGATGTCCGCTTTGGATCTTTAGCGGACATTTTGCGCTGCGGAAGCCATGTGTCGGTGCAGCCGAGCTGCTGTGAGGTAGGTCCGGATCAAATAACAGGGAGAACCGTCCGATGATGACTGGTGCGCTCTTGGCGGATACATTTCGGCCGGGCGGGTGCGTTCAGCGCGTCCTTCACCATCTGACCAAGCGCCAGGAAGTCGACCTTGCGTGGAGACGTCCGTCGCCACGCAAGCCCGATATTGCGGCCAGGGTGCGGTTCGACAAAACGCAGCAGCTTCACTCGGTCGTCGCGCAACTCGACATCGGTCGCGACTTCTGGAACAAGCGTGGCGCCATATCCGCTCGCCACCATCTGCATCACCGTTGCAAGGCTCGTTGCACTGAGGCTCGAGGCCACATTCCAACGCCCCTTGGCACAATAGTCGAGCGCCTGATCCCGCAGACAATGGCCTTCTTCCAGCAGAATGAGCTTACGCTTCTTCACCTCGCAGGGCGTCACGCGCGCCGTTTCCGGAAGAGGGTCGTCGGCGGGCACAGCAAGCAGGAAGCGGTCTCTCACGAGATCGAAAACCTCAACCGCGGCCGTCTTGAGCGGCAACGCCAACAACAATACTTCGAGAGCGCCACGCTCGAGATCAGCGAGCAGGGCCTTGGTCTGTGCTTCCACCAAATCAAGGCGCAGATCGGGATACACGAGCTCCAATTGCGGTAGCAACCGCGGCAAGATATACGGCGCCAGCGTGGGGATGACGCCAAGGCGCAACGTACCGCTCAGCACCTTGGCTCTATGTTGAGCCAGGTCTGTCAGGTCGCGCACTGCACCGAGGATCCCCCCAGCGCGTTGCGCGATCTCGATGCCGAGTTCGGTGAACATCGGCGCGCCCGGGCGCCGCTCGATCAACTCTGTGCCGAGAAGCCCTTCCAGCTCGTGGATCTGCATTGAAAGAGCGGGCTGGCTGACACAACACTCCGCCGCGGCTCTTCCGAAATGTTGATGACGGGCAACCGCATCAAGATAACATAACTGCCGGATCGTGATCACGCCGATAAGATATTCTTAATGCCGCGGCAAAGCAATTTGATTGGCTTTTTGGCGCCAGCCGAAAAAGATGAGCGGCGAGCCTGAACGGCAAAAGGCGAGGAAATCCGTGTGGGTTGAAATCACCAGCGGATGCTTGTGGGGAATTTTGTCCCGGTGGAACGCACGGTGATAGTGCCTCCATACGGAGGTGCGCGATTGCGGATTGAGGCTCGGATCCAGGAACGTCAAACGACAATGCTGGGGTAGTGTCATCGACGCGAGGTGGGAGCTTTCGGGCAAAAAGTGGTCGATGTCAGCGCGCCGTAGGTGCACGCTGTCAAAGAGTGGACTTGTGCGGACAAGCAAAGGGAGGGCCGCAAAATCGGGCTTAGTCGCTCGCGGCGCCCACGAGGTCACGCCGACTAAATCGGGAAGCATCCATGGTAGCCAGGCAAGTCGCATTTTCCGCCAGGGCGCGTGAAAGCATGCTGCGCGGTGTTGACATACTCGCCAACGCGGTGCGGGTGACACTCGGGCCAAAGGGCCGCAACGTCGTACTGGACAAGTCGTTTGGCGCACCCCGCATTACCAAGGACGGTGTGACGGTCGCCGGAGATATCGAGCTCGAGAACAAATTCGAAAACATGGGGGCGCGGCTCGTGCGCGAGGTCGCGAGCAAGACCTCCTATGTCGCCGGTGACGGCACAACCACCGCAATCGTGCTAGCGGCTTCCCTCGTTCGCGAAGGCACCAAGGCAGTCGCCGCCGCCATGAATCCGATGGATCTGAAGCGTGGCATCGACCTTGCGGTCGAGGCTGTCATCGAGGATCTCAAGAGGAACTCGAAGAGGATCACTTCCAACGACGAGATCGCGCAGGTCGGCACCATCGCCGCCAATGGCGATGCCAAAATCGGCAGGTTGCTCGCCGAGGCAATGAAAAAGGTCGGCAATGACGGCGTGATTACGGTCGAAGAGGCGAAGTCGCTTGAGACCGAGCTCGACGTGGTCGAGGGCATGCAGTTCGATCGGGGCTATGTCTCGCCCTACTTCATCACCAATGCCGACAAGATGCGAGTGGAAATGGCAAATCCCTACGTCCTCGTGTATGAGAAGAAGCTCTCTGACTTGCGGGAACTGCTGCCACTGTTGGAAGCCCTGGCGCAGAAGGGTAAGCCGCTGCTCATTATCGCCGAAGAGGTCGAAGGCGAAGCACTCGCCACCCTCGTGGTGAACAAGCTGCGCGGCGGCCTCAAGGTCGCGGCGGTGAAAGCGCCCAGCTTTGGCGATCGCCGCAAGGCGATGCTGCAAGACGTCGCCATCCTCACTGGCGGCACCGCCATTTTGGAAGATCTCGGCATCAAGCTTGAGAACGCCACGCTCGACATGCTCGGCCGAGCCAGAACGGTAGTGATCGACAAGGAGAGCACCACGATCGTCGGCGGCGCCGGCAAGAAGGCGGACATCGAAGCCCGCATCAACCAAATCAAGCAGCTTATCGCGGAGACCACATCCGACTATGACCGCGAGAAGCTAGAGGAGCGGCTCGCCAAGCTGGCCGGCGGCGTGGCGGTGATCCATGTCGGGGGTGCCACCGAGATCGACGCAAGGGAGCGCAAGGATCGCGTCGACGACGCGATCCATGCGACGCGCGCTGCGGTCGAGGAAGGCATTTTGCCGGGCGGCGGCGTCGCGCTGCTGCGCGCCGCTAAGGTGTTCGACCGGGTGAAGCCTGCCAACGAGGACCAGAAGCACGGCGTTGACATCGTCAAGAGGGCAATCAGTTGGCCAGCGCGCCAGATAGCACTGAACGCCGGCGACGACGGGTCGGTGGTGGTCGGCAAGATCCTGGAGAAGGAGCAGTACAACTGGGGTTATGATGCCCAGACCGGCGAGTACGGCGACCTAATCTCCAAGGGCATCATCGATCCAACCAAGGTAGTGCGCACCGCGCTGCAGGACGCGGTCTCCGTCGCCGGCCTACTCATCACCACTGAGGCCATGGTTGCCGAGCTGCCGACGCCGCCGCCTCCACCTTTGCCGGGCCATGACCACGACCACCATCACGGCGACATGGAATTCTGAGCCGATCGCGCACCGGCCTCCCATGCAGCAGGGCTGTCCGCTGTGCCCGTCAATAGGATTTGTGTCGAGCTGCGCCGATGGTCGCCGGGCCCCCGCGAGGAGGAGTCATCTTGAGAGCACCCATGGTAAGATCTCAACGCACAGATCGAGAATATCGAGCGCTCGCTTCGAGAGTTCCGCCTACCGATAAGGAGGATCTCGCGTTGGAGACGACAAAGCCATTTGGCTTTACGCGCCGAACCATCTTGACCGCTGCCGTGGCCGGAAGCTCCGGATTCGCAAGCGCCGCTCTTGCCCTATCACTGCCCCCGAACGGGAACGCGGTCGATCTCGTTAAGCGACTGACTGGAAAAACCCCGACCGCGTCAGATCGTCTGCACCTGGTCATGCCGGAGGTCTTTCCGAATGGCTACACCGTGCCACTCACGCTCGTGATCGATAGTCCCATGACCGAATCCGATCACGTCAAGCACGTCTCTGTGTTGGCGCCGCGAAACCCGCTTGTCGAGGTCGCCATGTTTCATTTCGTCCCACAACGCAGCGAGCCCCGCGTGTCGACGCGCATTCGCCTCGCCGAACCGCAATATGTCCTGGCGGTGGCGCAGATGAGCGACGGTACGTTGCTGATGACCGAAACCTGGGTCGAGGTCGCCACCAACGGATGCAAGTGACGGAAGGAGGTGCGGAATGTTCACTCCGGCGCCACGTGTGCAAGTGCCTAGCGCTGCTACCAACGGTGAGGTATTTCCGGTTAAGACCCTGATCACCCATCAGATGGAGACCGGGCTGCGGCGCGATGACCAAGGCAACTCCATCCCGCGCAAGATCCTCAACAAGTTTATCTGCCGCTACAATGACGTCGTGGTGTTCAGCGTCGATCTCCACGAAGCCATGGCTGCGAATCCTTTTATCGAATTCTACTTGCGCGCGACAGCGAGCGGCCGGCTCGAGTTCGTTTGGGAAGAAGATGGCGGCGGCATCTATGTGTTGGAGCACCGCCTCACTGTCACTTAATGATGTCGTAGTGACGTTGCTATGCTCCTTCGCGCCATGAGCAAAGGGATCGGCGATCGCAAATACCGGGATGGAGCCGGTCTCAGCATGCGTAAAATCATTGCCGTTTCCATTGCTGCAGGTTCGTTAATTATTCTCGCCGATCGCAGCCAGGCAGCAGACCGCGATGGCGGAGCCCAACTCGCCGCGATGTGCGCGTCCTGCCATCGTCTGGATGGCGGCAATGCCGGTATTCCAACGATCCTCGGCATGAGTCCCGAGATGCTCACCCGCGCAATGCTTGCGTACAGATCGCGTGAGCGCCCAAGCCATATCATGCGCGCCATCGCCCTGTCGCTCAGTGATGAAGAAGTCGCGACGGTGGCGCACTATCTCGCAGCGCTGAACAAGCAGGTTAGGCCATGAAGTCCCCGACGCGTCGAGAGTTCGGCTGCTTGACGGGAGCAATGGTCCTTGCAGGGCTCGGTCCTCGATTGGCTTCAGGCGAGGTCAGGGCAAGGGTTGTCGTCGTCGGTGGCGGCATAGGCGGTGCCACGGCCGCCAAGTACCTGGCCGCCAACGCGCGAACGATCGAGGTCACGCTGGTTGAGCCAAAGCCGAACTATACGACTTGCTTTTTCAGCAACCTTTATCTCGCCGGGTTATGCTCGCTCGAGTCGCTTACGCATGGCTACGCGACGCTCGCGCAACGAAACGGCATCAACGTCATTCGTGACTCCGTGACAGCCATAGATCCGGTCGCAAAAACCGTCGGGCTCAAGAGTGGTCCAAAATTGCCTTACGACCGCGTCGTCGTTGCTCCTGGCATCGCTTTCAATTACGGGGCCCTCGCGGGGTATGACGAGGCGGCAACGCAGGACATCCCGCACGCTTGGAACGCGGGCCCACAGACGCAGCTGCTCCGACGGCAACTCGAAAGCATGGAGGATGGCGGCGTGTTCGTGCTCGTCGCGCCCCCCAACCCGTTCCGCTGCCCGCCCGCCCCATACGAACGTGCCTCTCTGGTTGCTTATTATTTC
>JBKPLN010000045.1:0-1426 GCA_046731635.1 Pseudomonadota bacterium
GCACCATTTACTAATTCAATAATCGCAGGGTCATCGGTCTCCTTGGTTACCGATGGCCCAAAGTCAAACCGCGAAGAGGAGAAGAAAATGAACAAACAAATGACACCGGCAGAAATCGAACTCCTCCAGCAAAGCTTCGCCGGGCTTGCTCCAATCTCGGCCAAGGCCACTTTAGTTGAGGTAGAGGCAGGCCCATTGCCTCCGCCGAACATTCCCGCCGCTCTCGCGCTCGCCAGCGTGACGATGAAATAGTGCGTTTTCGATCGGCACGCTCGCGGCACCGTCCATGGCCCCCTGTGAGATGGCGTCAATGTCCGCTTTGGGTCACAAGCAGACATTTGCGCCGCAAACGGTCATGTCCGCTTTACCCCCCGAATGCGACATCAAACGCGACACTGAGGCCTGAGAGTTAGCCCGGGTGGGGCTACTGTGTGAAGGTGTAATGGTTTGATGGTTGGGCGGGACAGGTTAGCGCCTTGGGCCGAACGAGCTGCCCGAAGGTCCTATCGGCATTGGTGGCCGCGGTACGTCATCCTGCGGCGGCGTCGGCGCTGTAACTTGCGGCGGTGCGGAGTTTTTCGCTGGCTTCTGCTGCGTGAGTTTTCCGCCGCTGCCCTTCTTGCGCTCGTGTTGCTTGATGTCGACCGGGGCAGAGGCCAAAGCGCTGGGCACAGCCTTTGGCTGGGCCGCCACAGGCGCCTCTGGCTTGGGCTGGTCCGCAATTGGCGGTTCTGGTGCAGCCGCGGCAGACTCGGTTTGACTGCGGTTCAGCCACGCAAAATTATCGGCGCGCCCAGGCGGGGCGGGTACTGTCTCGCCGCTCGCCAGCACTTTCGTGGCAATCGCGGCGTCCTGGATCGGGCTGCTGCCAGGAGCCCCAAGGAGGCTATTAGAGTCTTTGTCTTTGTCTTTGTCTTTGTCTTTGTCTTTGTCTTTGTCGTTCGCCGTCCCGGTCAGCGGGATCGCGGGCCCCATCAGCGGCCGCTCGGTCGGCTTTAAATCGGAGGGCGCCCCCTCGGATGGTCCGGATGGCAGCGCCACCGGCACGCGATTATTCATATAGCGGCTTAATTCCTGTTCGACATAACGCGCGAGCTTGATCGCTCCAGCTTTGGTAAAGAAGTCGTTCGATCGCAGCCGGCGCACCTGCCCTTCGTAGTCGGGACCATAGTTGGAATACCTGCCGGCTTCATCCACGAAGCCGTCCCACACGTCGACATACTTAACGCCGGCGCGCTCAGTACGGGCGCGATAAAGTTCATTGAGATACGCCGCCTCACTCGAGGAGCGAGCGCCGCGAAGTGGTGGCAGACCGACCCAGATGACCGGCACGCCCTTGCTCTTAAGAGCAGCAATCGTGTCGTCGATGCGCCGCGAGTAGATCGTTTCCCATTCCTCGCTGCGAAACTCGGCAGGGCTAACAGTT
>JBKPLN010000046.1:0-2952 GCA_046731635.1 Pseudomonadota bacterium
GAAAGTATTCCTCTTCCATGCCAAACGCGTACATGCCGCGCTACAACCGCCCCGATGGAACTTTTGTTCCGTCGATTGTTGACGCAAAACCCGCCGCAGATCCTCGCGGCCGCCGATTGCATGTTGAAACTAAAGCTACTGAGTCGTCAGCAGGTCGGCTTGCCGCACCGCGAGGTATTTACCTTTTCTCGCAGCGCTTCGAGGCCAACCGCGCCCACCACGACATTGTCGCCGATCACATAGCTTGGCGTGCCGCTAAGACCGAGCGCCTCGGCAAGCTTAAAGCTCTCCTGCAGCGTGGCCTTTATTTCAGGACTTGCCAGATCTTTTTCGAGCCGGGCCATGTCGAGACCGATGTCCTTCGCAACCGCGAGCGCGCGCGCCTTGTCGACCTGGCCGCGCCCGCTAAGCAGCTTCTGGTGAAATTCGAGATATTTTTTGCCCGTCTTGTCCTGCATGCGGACCGCCACAGCGACCTGGGCAGCCTCGAGCGAGCCTGGACCGAGAACCGGGAATTCCTTGAGGACGACCTTGAGTTTTGGATCGTCTTTCATCAGCGCGAGCATGTCATCCATGGCGCGCTTGCAGTAGCCGCAGTTGTAATCGAAAAATTCCACAAAGGTGACGTTGCCGTCCGGATTGCCGAGGACGACCTGGCGCGGCGAACTGAATATGGCCTGCGAATGCTGCTTGATCGCCGCCTTGTGTTTTTCGGCATCAGCCGCACTCTGCCGTCGCTCAAGCTCGGCCATGGCGTCCTGAATGACCTCAGGGTGCGCGATCAGATATTCCCGGATGATGCGTTCGACTTCACCGCGCTGACTCGCGGAGAGTTCGTCTGCACGCGAGCCTTGCGGCAGGGCAACGGCCAGCAAGGCCACGCAGGCGGCGGCGGTCAGGCGCAGTCTAAATGTCATGGAATCCTTCCTGTTCATTGAACGTTGGCATTGGTTTTCGGCTTCACGTTCACAATGTCATCAGCCCGTACCCAGGCCGGCGAACCGATCGGTAGGCGCGTCTTGGCACGTGTGGCCAGCTGGCGGGCAGTCTTGAGATCGCCGCGGGCAAACGCTGCCTGCGCCGAAGCAAGGTCGGCGTTTGCAAGATCGCCCTTGCGGCCATAAGCGACAGCAAGCTGCGCGTAAGCGTCAGGCGCTTCGGGTTCGCGCGCGATGGCGGTGCGCAGCAATCCGACCGCTTCCTCGGCGAGCTTTGGATTGTTTGTGGCATTGAGCGCCTGCGCCAGCATGATCTCGATCAGCGCATTGTTGTGCGAAAGCTGCGCGGCTTGACGCAGCGGCGCGACTGCTTCAGCCGGATGACCGCCTTCGAGCAGGGCCTGGCCCTTGAGCTCGTAGAAATAGGGATTGTTCGGTTGCACTTGGATCAGGCCATCAATCTGCACCAGGGCCTGACGCAGGTCGGAGTTGCGATACATCGAAATCGCACGGGCGTAGCGCGCCGGCAGGCTGTGATCGGAGGTCGGATAGCGGCGGGCGACCGTGTCCGGCCGTTCCAAAAAGCCGGATAGCTTCGCGCGCATCAGGTCGTGACGCAGTTGCAGCTCGGGCGGATCCTTGCGGTCCCAATAAGGGCTCGCCTTGGCAAGCGTCTCAAGGGCGGCAACACGGTCAGCCGGCATCGGGTGCGTCTGCATGTATGGGTCGATATAACGCGAATTGAACAGCACTTCGTTGCTCAGGCGCTTGAACAACTCGACCATTCCCTTCGGCGACTGGCCGGTGGCGTTAAGAAACTTGACGCCCGCGTGATCGGCCTGGTCTTCCTGTGTGCGCACATAGGCCAGCACCGAACGCGTGATGGCCGCCTGGGGTGCCAGGATTGCAGCCATGCCGACATCGCCGCCACCGCCCCCCGCGCGCGATGCTGCGACGGCGGCGCCGATCCCAGCCAGCAAGGCAACGATCCCGGCCGTTTGCGCCGATGCGAGTTGCTCTCTCAAGCGCTGCAGGTGGCCCCCCGCGAGGTGCCCAGTCTCATGCGCGAATACGCCGATCACTTCGTTCGCCGTCTTGGCATCGAACAGGGCACCCGCATTGATGAAGATGTGCCGTCCGTCCATGACGAAGGCATTGAACGAGCGGTCGCTCAGAACGACGACACGCACGTTCTGCTTGGCAAGGCCCGCCGCGCGCAAGATCGGCTGGGCGTAGTCGCGCAAAAGCTGCTCGATCTCGGCATCGCGGATGATCGGCATGCCGCGCGTGGCGCTATCCTGTGCGTGCGCGGGCGAAAGCGTGGGTCCGCCTCCCGCCATCGCGACTGCGACCGCCGTGATGATCGCGATCGCTGGCGCCGCGCGCTGCGTCCTGATAGGTGTGCCGTTCAAGGACATCCCGATTTTCTGCCAGATTGGGCGTGAACCTAGTGGCGTGCTTTAGGGTGGTCAACGCGACTGACGATCACGACTGGGTCATGAAAGTGCAAGCAATCCGCGGAATACGGCAACAGCGGGGCAGGGCGGCGCCACGGACCGGAACTGATGCTTGAGGCTGCAAAACAGCTATTGAAGCCATCCAAACGCAGCGACGTGCCACCGTTCATCGTCATGGACGTGATGGCCGCGGCGGCGCAATGCGAGGCGCGAGGTGCCCACATCATTCACATGGAGGTAGGTCAGCCTGCAGCGCCCGCCCCGAAGACAGCCATCAAGGCTGCGCAGGCTGCACTCGCCCAAGGCCGCCTTGGCTATACCGAATCCCTCGGCATTCCGTCTCTGCGGACCCGCATCGCCCGTCATTATGGCGAGATGTACGATCTTGGCCTGGATCCCGCGCTTGTCGTGGTTACCACAGGATCTTCCGGCGCCTTTGTCCTCGCCTTCCTCGCTTTGTTCGAGCCGGGCGACCGCGTGGCATTGGCCAACCCGGGCTATCCTCCGTACCGGCACATCCTGTCCGCCCTCGGTTGCGAGCCGGTCCTGATTGAAAC
>JBKPLN010000047.1:0-1763 GCA_046731635.1 Pseudomonadota bacterium
TGTAGGTGCAGGGCAGCGCCGAATCGCTCGGCGAAAAAACCACCAACTCGGTGGTCAAATCGATTTTCCTGGTGATTGTCTTCGACGGCATTTTTGCCATGTTCTTCGCCTCGATCGGGATGTGACATGGCCAAGGAATCCGTGATCGAGGTGCGCGACCTGGTTGTCGACCTCAAGGGCATTCGCATCCTCAACGGCGTCAACCTCGATGTCTATCGCGGCGAGATCCTGGGCTTTGTCGGAGCCTCGGGCGCAGGGAAATCGGTGCTTACGCGCACGATCCTCGGCCTGTTGCCGAAGCAGCGGGGACGGATCGATGTCTTCGGGGTCAATCTCGATGAAGCGGGCGAGATGCAGCGCCAGGAGATCGAACGCCGCTGGGGCATACTGTTCCAGCAAGGCGCATTGTTTTCGTCGCTGACCGTCGGCGAAAACGTCGAGTTTCCGATCAAGGAATATCTCGACGTTTCCGACCGCCTGATGACCGAAATGGCCATCACAAAGCTGGAAATGGTCGGGCTGAAGCCGGACGTGTACCGGAAATATCCGTCGGAACTATCGGGCGGCATGATCAAGCGGGTGGCGCTGGCGCGCGCCCTGGCACTGGACCCGGAAATTCTCTTTCTGGATGAGCCGACTTCGGGCCTCGATCCGATCAGTGCCGGCGACTTCGATCAGTTGATCCTGACCCTACAACGGGTTTCGTCGATGGCCGTTTTTATGGTAACCCATGACCTCGACAGCTTGCATACGATTTGCGACAGGATCGCGGTTCTCGGTGACGGCAAGATCATCGAAGCCGGCACCATGGATACGATGCTGGCATCGCAGCATCCCTGGCTGAAGGCCTATTTCCACGGCGTGCGCGCCAGATCAGGCCTGAAGGCTGCGGCCAGCAACTAACGGAGTGGTAAGATATGGAGAGAAAAGCGCACTACGCCCTGATCGGATTGTTCACGTTCGCCGTGGTTGCGGGCGCATTCGGCTTCATCTTCTGGCTGCACCATTCGTCGGGCAAGAAGCAGGCTGTTGCATACCGCGTGATCTTCGACAACTCGGTTTCGGGCCTGCAGGTCGGCGGTAACGTCCTGTTCAACGGCATTCGCGTGGGCGAGGTCACCAGCCTGAGGCTCGACCCCGACAAGCCCAACCAGGTGATCGCGATGCTGGCCGTCAACAAGTCGACTCCCATTCGCTCCGACACGCGGGTGGGCCTCGAATTTGCGGGGCTAACCGGGGTCGCGGCCGTGTCGCTCAAAGGCGTGTCTGCGAGAACGCCACTGATCGAGAGGGAAGAAGGCGAGCCGCCCACCTTGAAGGCCGATCCAAGCGCCAGCCAGGACATGATGCAGGCGGCGCGCGACGTGTTCAACAAGGCCGAAGAAGTGGTCGCCGCCAATCAAGAAGCGTTGCATCAGGCCATTACGGATATTGCTACTTTCAGCGCTTCGCTCGCGCGCAACAGCGACAATGTTGATTCGATCGTGAGGGACGCCAAAGAGACGATGAGCACCGCCAGGGAGGCAACGGCTTCGGCCCGCTCGCTGATCGAGAACCTGGACAAGCGCACGGGCGACATCACGATCGGAATCAACAAGATGACGGCGACCGCAACGCGGCAGATCGACAGCGCCGGCCGGGCCATCACCGATCTTGCGCACAATCCACAGCGCTTCCTGTTCGGGGGTAGTCCCAGCAGCGAAGCCGCGGCGACGCCTGCGCCCGCTCCGGCCCGCAGACGGCCCCAACAGCAGCAGCAATAG
>JBKPLN010000048.1:0-10083 GCA_046731635.1 Pseudomonadota bacterium
ACTTTTTCTGCATTGCGGCCGACCAAAATCGGATCGGGCATTACGCGATCGCCATTTGGCAACGCGACGCCGCCTTGAGCCCGGATCGCCACGATTGAACGTTCGAGATGCTGATTAAGTCCCATGCGGCCCGTGACGCCATGCATCACGATGCCGAGCCTGCGCACAGCCATGCTTGCCTCGATTAGCGGTTAAGCCACCGCCGCGCGAACCCGAGCAGGCCCTGCGGCAGGAAAATGATCATCACAATGAAAACGACACCGAGAGGAATCAAGTAGGGAAATTGATCACCAAAAATACGCGACAGCAATTCGCGCATGAGCTGGAAAAATCCAGCACCGACGATGGGCCCCACAAGTGTGCCTATGCCTCCCATCACGTTAAAAATCACCGCCTCACCTGAAACCAGGAAGAAAATGAAGTCGGGCGCGGCGAAGCGGTTCTGTATGGCATAAAGCACGCCCGCCAACCCCGCAAAAAGTCCCGACAGCATGACGGCGACGATTTTGTAGCGCTCGACCGGGTAGCCGATGGCCCGGGTGCGCGGCTCGTTTTCGCGGATCGATTGAAGCACCATGCCGAAAGGCGATTGTGTAATGCGTCGCAGGATCAGATAGGACGCGGTCACCACGGCAAGAACGAACCAGTGCATGGTCTCTGAATTGAATGGAACGGAGAACAGGCCGGGAATCGCCAGTGGTGGGCGACGGAAGTTCAGCCCGTTCTCGCCGCCGGTAACTTCTGTCCAGGTGAAAATAATCACATAGAAAATCTGGCTGAAGATCAGTGTTGTGATCGCGAAATAAATGTCGCGAAGGCGCGTCGAGAAATAGGCGACGAACAGCGCGATTACGGCGGATGCAACGAGGCCAAAGGCCAGCGCAAGCCACAGGCTGGGTGGGGAGAACATGAGCAGGGCCGCCGCAGCACCATACATGCCGAGACCAAAAAATGCTGAGTGACCGAACGAGACCATTCCCGTGTACCCGATCAGCAGATCGGATGACATCGCGAGCAGTCCCCAGATCAGGACTTCCGTCAGGAAGCGTCGCCAGAACTCCGGCAACACTAAAGGCGCCACTATGAGCAGCGCCATCACGACGGCAAAGCCGAGCCAGAACATCATGGAGTGACTCAAGAGGGCGCGTCTCTTGAGAGGCATCGGTTTGTCGAGCGGTGCGGTGGTCATTTTGGTGTCGGGACAAATAGGCCGGTGGGCCGGAACAGAAGCGTGAGGATCAGCACGATGAAGGAGACGATGACCGCCTGGGCCGGGCTGACCCAGATCGAGGCATAAGCTTCAAGAAGGCTGATGAAGATAGCCGCCACGATCGAGCCGCCGAGATTGCCCATGCCGCCAACGACGACAACGATAAATGCCTTGAGGACCCAGTCGAGGCCCATGGTGTGATTGACGCCAACGAGGGGCCCGAACAACACCCCGCTCGCCGCCGCCATTCCGGCGCCAAGGGCGAAGGCGGCCGTATGCACCAGCGGCACGGGAATGCCCATCGCTTGCGCCATCACGCGATCCTGGGTCGTGGCGCGGATCCAGATTCCGTATTTGCCGTATTTGAGAAACAGCCAGAAACCGCCGATGATCGCGGCGGAGAGGACCGCGATCATGATGCGATACCAGGGATATTCCAGATAGAACAAAGTGAAATGACCGGTGAATGGCTCCTGGATCTTGCGCGCAACCGGACCGAACTGCCACAGCGCATAGTTCTGCAGGATGAGCGAAACACCAAACGTGGCGAGAATGGTCGTGAGCGGATCTCGCCCGAGCAAAGGCCGCAGCGTTGCAATCTGGATTGCAGCGCCCAGCAAGGCGACGACCAGTGTCGCAATCAACAGCGCCAGCCAGAAATTCCCTGTGGTCGCCAGAACGACCACGCCGATATAGGCGCCGAGCATAAACAGTTCGCCATGGGCAAAATTGACCACATCCATGATGCCGAAAATGAGAGTCAGCCCGGAAGCGATCAGCGCGAGGATCATCCCCGTGACGATGCCGTTCACTGTTTGAATCAGGATCTGATCCCACGGAATGGCATTGAGGATCGCGATAAGCTCCATCCTAGACCCCCAGATACTGGTGAATGATCGCGTCATCCACCTTCAGATCGCACGCAGCAGCATGATGGCGCACCGCGCCTTTTTCCATGATGTAGACGCGATCGCTTGCCTCAAGTGTCAGCGGCACGTTCTGCTCGACCAGCAGGATGGCGACATTGTCCCTGTGCAGGACATCGACGATGTTTCGGATCTGCGAAACCATCCGCGGCATCAGGCCTTCGGTCGGCTCGTCAAGCAGGATGATCTTCGGCTCCAGCATCATGGCGCGCGCGATCGCCAACATCTGCTGCTCGCCGCCGGAGAGCGTGCCGCCGGCCTGATTGCGCCGCTCTGCAAGGACGGGAAAATAAGTAAACACCTTGTCGAGCAATTCCTGCTTTTTCGCGTCGGTTACGCCCTGGCGGTCAAGGCCGGTGCGCAGGTTCTCCATCACTGTCAGCAGTCGGAAAATGCGTCGGTCCTCCGGCACATACCCGATGCCGAGACGAGCGAGCTTGTGCGCCGCCAGTCCGGTGACTGGTTGTCCGCCAAGCCGAACGCTGCCTTCTGTCGGGCGCACAAGGCCCATGATGGTTTTCAGCGTGGTGCTCTTGCCGACGCCGTTACGCCCGAGCAGCCCGACCACCTCCCCCGGACCGACATGCAGTGTCACACCGCGCAAGATGTGGCTCTTGCCGTAGTAGGTGTGCAAATCCTCCACGGCGATCAGCGGACTATTGGCGGAGGCATTCATGTCTTGAGATAGACCTCCAGCACCTTCGGATTACTTTGGATTTCCGCCGGCGTGCCTTCAGCCAGAACCTGGCCGTAGTTGAGCACCGTAATCCGGTCCGCCAGTCCCATGACGACCTCCATATCGTGCTCCACGATCAGGATGGTCAGATTTTTGGCGATGCTACGCACCAGTTGAACCGTATCGCGCGTCTCCGCCGAACTCATTCCGGCGGTGGGTTCATCGAGGCAGAGCAATTGCGGCTCCGTGGCGAGCGCGATGCCGATTTCGAGGTTGCGCTGCTCCCCATGCGAAAGATTGGCGGCGAGTTCGTCGGCTTTGGCGTAAAGGCTCACGGACTTAAGAACCGCCTCGGCTTTCTCGATGATGTCGTGAAAAGCGTTGCGGTGCTTGAGCATATTCCAGGCATGCCGGCGCGATTGTGCTGCAATTCGCACGTTCTCAAGCGTTGTCGCATTCGGCAGAATGTTGGTGATCTGATAGGAGCGCGCGATCCCCTTGAGCGAAATCCTGTCAGGCGGAAGTCCGGTAATATCCTCGCCGTTAAAGAGTATGCGACCCGAGGTCGGCGGTATCACGCCGGTCAGGCAATTAAAAAACGTGCTCTTGCCGGCGCCATTCGGCCCGATGATCGCGCGAATTTCTTCGCGGTTGACCTGAAAATTGACGTCGTTGACCGCGGTGAGTCCGCCAAATCTCCGCGTCAATCCCTCGGTGCTCAGCACGGGGACTTGTGTCCCCGCCCCGGCATTACTGGCCGGGGCGGCCACGTCAACGACAGGCTGCATCGACGCTCAGGTCGTGGCGAACTTGCAGGCCGGCGGGAAGAACGTCTTGTCGCCGGGTATCGTTTCTAGAATGCGATGCTTCCCGTCCTTGATGTCGAAAATGACCTGCAACGGGAATGCCTGGTGGTCTTCCTTGCGGAGCAACTTGTCGCCGGTCGGGAAGTCGTCGCTCAGCTTCATCTGCAAGCCCTCTAGCGCCTCGATGAGCTTCATGGTGTCTTCGCGACCGCGGAATTTCGACTTCTCCATACCGACTTTGAGCGCGTTCATTGCTTCAAAGTTCGATTGGACATACCGATCCGGCAGCGGTCCTGACGGATCAATCTTAGCCAATCGCTCCTTCGCCTCGTCAAAGAACTTCTTGTGCTGCGGCGTATCGAACGGACCTGCCTGGACTGGAATGTACCGGTTGATGCCAACAAAACCCTCGATCTTGTTGCCGAGCGCAGGAAGGTTCGTTGATTCTGCGATCGCTCCGTCGCCGGCCCATTTGTATTTCCTAGTCAGGCCGAGATCGTAGGCCTGGTTGCCGATGGTGACACCGTCCTTGCCAAAGAAGATTCCAAAGAGTCCGTCGAACTCGCCGGTAATCTTGGACAGGAACGGAGTCATGTCGGCGGTACCGAGCGGAATGCCGGTTGTACCGACGATTTCTCCGCCAGCCTTCTTGATCTGTTCGGCATAGGCGTCGCGCGTGGACTGACCCCACGAATAGTCTGCAAACGCGATGTGCCACTTCTTACCCAGCTTGCTGATGAGATAGGGCGAGATGGCGACCGCTTGCGCCGGCGCGTAATCATGAACGCGGAAGCTGTAGCGATTGCACTTGGTGGTCGTCAGCGTCGTGTCGAGACAGACGCTGATCATGTTGACGATCTTGGCTTCTTCCCAGACCGGCATGCAGGCCAGGCAGATGTTCGACAGGAAGCCGCCGCAATGTGCGTCGATCAGATCCTCGTCGACGAGCTTGCTGGTCTTGCGGCGTCCGACATCGGGCTTCGATTCATCGTCCGCGATGATCAGTTCGATCGGGCGACCATTCACGCCGCCTGCCTTGTTGATGCGATCGACGGCCATCTGGACGCCGACCAGCGCAGTTTTGCCACCGGCGGCCGCCGCGCCTGAAAGCGGATTGATGGCGCCGATCTTGTACGGCTTGGCTTGCCCGAAGGCCTCCTGCCATGGCGCTGGAACCAGCATCAGCGCGCCGATCGCGCCGCCGCCCCAGCCAACGATACGGCGGCGAGTCACTTTGCCGCTGTACCAGAAGTCCTGCGCCCACCCCTCCTCTTTCCACTTTTCGCTCATTTCATGATCCTCCCTCTGGATCGCATGCGTGCCGATCAGTTCGCATCCGTGCGAACCTCAGAGCAAAGCCGCACGCGGCAGTAAAAAAGCTGTTTGGCCCAAATGACCGGCAGCACGGCACGCCACGGCGAAACCATGGAAGCGCGACGCGGCATTGCCATCCTCCCCTGCCGGCCCTTTTTCAGGCTCTTGATGCCATTAGCAAACGCGATCCCGCCGCAACTTTCAACCGATATATTCATATTGATGCAACGCCACTCACATGGTCGTATGCGGCTGCCCGTGAATTAAGCAGGGCGCTCGAACGAAGCGGCAGCTGATGTTAGGCTCGCCGCAACGGAGCGGTTGATGAGCCTTGCCACGCAGCGCCGAAAAGACCAATCGGAGCCCACCAGCGGGCTTTCGGCGCGCCTTGCAATAAGGGCCGGAACGCACCGCGGTCCTACGGCCGGCCTCGCGCCCGGCAACGTGCAGGGTAACCTTGCCATTTTGCCGCAGGCGCTGGCAGCCGATTTTCTGCACTTCTGTCACCTCAATCCCAAACCCTGTCCGCTGATCGGCACCTCCGCCCCGGGCGATCCGCGCGTGCCGGTGCTGGGCGACGATCTCGATATCCGCACCGATCTGCCGCGCTACCGCGTCTGGAAAAACGGCGAACTCGTCGCCGAACCGGAGGATGTGCGTCAGTTCTGGCGCGATGATCTCGTCAGCTTCGTGATCGGCTGCTCGTTTTCATTCGAGGAGGCTTTGCTGGCCGAAGGCATCGAGCTGCGCCACATCACGCGCGGCTGCAATGTCCCAATGTACCGCACGTCGATTGCGACGAAGGAGGCTGGCCCGTTCCACGGGCCGATGGTCGTATCGATGCGGCCAATGACGCCCCGCGATGCCATTCGCGCGGTTCAGATCACCACGCGATTTCCATCCGTGCATGGCGCACCGGTTCACATCGGCAAACCGGAGCTGATTGGGATTAAAGACATAAACAAGCCGGACTATGGCGATGCCGTCGAGGTCCGCAACGATGAGCTGCCTGTGTTCTGGGCCTGCGGTGTGACGCCTCAGGCAGTAATCGCAACAGTGAAGCCGGAATTCTGCATTACGCACTATCCGGGCAGCATGCTGGTGACGGACAGGAAGAATACCGAGTTTGCGATTTTGTGAGCGTTGATGACGGCTTAAGCCGCATCTCTTGCCTTCTTGTCCAATAAACCCGCCTCGACCAGCGCTTGACGGATCAGGGCAATCTCGCGCCTCTCAAGCTTGACCAGAGGCGGGCGCACCACGGCGCGGGGCAGCTTGCCCAGAAGGACCAATGCTTCCTTCATGCGGTTGTGCATGTCGACAAACGGATCGGCGTAGAACACGCGCGCAGTCGGTTCGATGCGGTCGTTGAGACGCTTCGCTTCTGCAAGATCATTGTTCTGAACAGCGCGAAACAATTTCGCCTGCAAATCGGCGATCACGCTGCCGGAGCCCGACAGCAATCCGTTGCAGCCGAGCACGAGAGACGGGAACAGCCACGAGCTGTGAGTGGTCAGCACGTTTACCGGACGCGGCAGATTTTGCAACGTGCGCACGTGCCATTCATGATGCGGCACGTTGCCGATCCAGTCCTTGATCGCGCGGATCGACGGCACTTCCTCGCAGAGCTTCAGCAACGTCTCCTTCGGATAACCTTGGCCCGTTGCAAGGGGATATTGAAACACGATCAGCGGGAGAGCGCTTGCGTCCGCGATGCGTTTGAAGTGCGCAAGCGCCATCGCCGGTGACTGTCCGAGTGTGGATGGCGCGGGCGGAAACACAAGCAGCGCCGAAGCACCGCCTTGTGTCGCCATGCGAGCTATGCGCGCGGCTTCGATGCTGCCGTCGGCCCAGATCCCGTTAACCAGTGGCAGCCGAGCACCGATCTCGTCCTGCGCGACCTCAAGCACACGTTTCTGCTCCTCGAAACTGCACGAGCCGACCTCGGTGGAGTGCGCGTTCACGGTAATCGCCGACAGGCCTTCGACCGCTGCCACCTCACGCAGATGTTTGCGGAAGCTCGTTTCGTCGATTGCAAAATCGTTATCGAACGGCAGCAGTACAGCCGGAATCACGCCTTGGGGAATATAGTTCGCCTGCCGTGGCATGGTGCGTTCCTCCCAATCTTACACAGCTGCCCTGATGTCGCCAGAGTAGCCAAATTCCGCGGAAAGGCGATCGGCAGCAGCGCGTACTTGCCGCGCGCGCTTTTGCAACGCTTCAATGGATAACCGCCAGATAGGCCCGGAAATGCCAATGGCGCCTATGACCTGTCCGCTGAAATCGCGCACTGGCAGAGCGGCACAGCGGACCTCGGAATCGAATTCACCATCGTCGAAGGCAATGCCCGAGCGACGCACTTCGGCAATCTCGCGGCGAAGCAGCTCCGCCGACGTGATCGACTTCGGCGTGTGCGCCTCAAGCTCGGTGCGTGCAATGAATTGTTCGAAATGTTCGAGTGTCAGAGCGGCCAGCATGATCTTGCCGAGCGCAGTGCAGTGCGCGGGTCTCAGCGCGCCCGCGCGATCGGTCAGCTGAAAGGCGCCCTTCCCGCCCGTGCGGGCAAGCACGACCACGGCATCGCCCTGGCGCACTGCAAAATGCGCGCTTTCACCGGTCTCGCGCGAAAGCTCTTCGAGAACAGGCGTTGCCAGACTGACCATCTCCACTTCGTCGAGAGCGCTGGCCGCGAGGGCGAACAGCGGGCGGCCAATGCGATAGCGTTTCGAATCCTTCATCTGCCGCACGTAGCCGAGCGACACCATGGTTTTCACGAGATGGAAAGTCGTCGAATTGTGCAGTCCGACGCGTTTGCTCAATTCGGCTAAACCTATGCCGTCGCGATTGCGCGCGATTTCTTCCATGATCGTGAAAGCCCGCGCGAGGGACTGCACACCGACACGCTGATGGCCCCTGGCGACCCCGCGGATGGCAGCGATGCGCGGCGAGGGTCGGTCGGCAATAGCTGCTCTCTTGCGTTGCGCTCTCACGAAGTCGTCTCCATTCGCTGCCCTAGCAGCTAATTTTCCCTTTTTATTTCGCTGGCGCGGCATCGGGCACAAAGCGCTTGCCGAACATCGGCTCTTTGTAAGGCGTCGGCGGCAACTGCCAGGCGCCGGTCGACGGCGGCCGCACTTCTGCGTCGACGTGTACATCGAGAACGAAAGGCTTGTTCGCTTGAATGGCGTGCTCGAGTGCGCTCTTGAGATCCTGCGATTTCGTCACGGTTATTGCGTCGACACCGGCTGCACGCGCCCAGGCTGCAAAGTCGGGATTGTATGGTTTGTTATTCGGTCCCTCGTGGAACATCGTCCCATGCTCGCGGCCGCCGAACATTCCGAGCTGGATGTCGCGAATGGAAACCCAACCGAAATTGTTCCAGATCAACCAGACGACCGGAATTTTGTACTCGACTGCCGTGCACAGAACGTGCGGCACCATCGTGAAGCAGCCATCGCCGGTAACCGAAATAACCGGCCTGTCTGGCGCCGCCAGCTTGGCCCCAAGCGCGCCCGCCGCCCCGAATCCCATGCCGGAAAAGCCCCAGGAGTTGAGCATGGTCTGTGGGCGGCGCGCCTTCCAGAACTGCATGTACCAGTTGTGATTGACCCCGACGTCGCAGCACAGAATAGCGTCTGAGGGCAGCACCGCCTGGCAATCTGCGACGACCCTTTCCGGCCTGATCGGCGAAGCGTGTAGCTCGAAATTTGGTTTGGTGAACTTTTCCCACTCGGCTTGCCAGTTCTGAATGTCAGCGCGCCAGGCCTGAGACGCGTCGCGTCTCGGGTTCCGCTTCTCGATTTCGGCGAGCAACTGCCTCAGGAAAGTGCGCGCATCCGCCAGCACGCCAATATCGGGCGGATAGTTGCGGCCAAGCTCCGCCGCATCGACATCCGCATGGATCAGCTTGGTGTGCGGAAAATTCCAGGAATAGCCAGGCATCCATGACGATGCCGAACGGTCATCGAACCGCGCGCCGATCGCTATCACCAGATCGGCCCGGCGGCCTGCCTCGGTTGCAGGATAGGCGCCATTGCGGCCGATGAACCCGAGCGACAATGGATCCGTCATATCGAGCGTGCCCATGCCGTTGGGCGATGAGATCACCGGGATCTGCAGCCTGTGAGCGAATTCCGTGAGCTCGCGCGATGCTTCCGACAACGTGACGCCATGTCCGACGAAAAGGACCGGCCGTTTCGATTTCAAAATCAGGTCCAGGCAGGCGGTGATTTCGTCCGGCGACGCGCCGCTGCGCTGGGCATTCAGCGGCGGCGACGGCTGCGGCATTTCAACGTCGTCCTCTTCCTGAAAAACGTTAAACGGCACGTCGAGATTCACGGGGCCTGGCCGGCCGGACAACATGGTCGTCGTCGCCTGACGCAAAGCAAGCGGTAGCATATCCACGCGGGTCGGCTGGAAGCTGCGTTTGACTACGGGTCGAATGATGTTCGGAAAATCGGCCTGGAAGTGCCTGTTGATTTCCTGAAACGGACTACGATTGAACTGTGAGGTCGGAACGTTTGCAGTAATTGCCAGGAGCGCCGAAGAATCGGAAAGGGCTACCGCAAGCGGCATCACGATATTGCAGGAGCCGGGCCCACAGGACGTCAGTGTCGCCACCGCCTCATGCCTTACGCGGAAATATGCGTCGGCCATGTGCGCCGCGACTTGCTCATGGCGCGGCGAAATCAATGTGATGCGGTCGCGCGCCTCGTACAGAGAATCAAGAATGCCGACATTGCCGTGACCACAGAGTCCGAAAACGTATGGGATTTTGGTGTCGATCAGATACTCGGTAATAACCTCGGCACCCTTCATACGCGGCATCGTTGGCGCCCCTCTTACGTCCACAATCGCTTGCGACAATGCGAGAGCGCTTTTTACCATATCGACTGGCGCCGACAACGTGCGCGGGGCGAACCAGTTCTTCCCCAAAAAGAACCAACGACGCTTCACTTAATCGCCGGTACCTGAGTGATTTGCGGTAATTTTTGCATGAAAGAGTTTGTTGTTTCCGCGTCTCAACGCAATTTTACCAATAATTTCAAATATGTAGTCGCCGAGCGGAACTGCTGCCGATACCATTCCCCAGGGAACTTTCGCCCGATTATCGAATTTAATTGCTGGCGGGTGCTCCATTCTGAGTAGGCT
>JBKPLN010000049.1:0-3682 GCA_046731635.1 Pseudomonadota bacterium
CGATGTCCCTGCGCTACGAGAACGGCGAGCTTGTCACTGCTGCGACGCGCGGCGACGGTGCCGAGGGTGAGGATGTCACCGCCAACATCCGCACGCTTGAGGATGTGCCGAAAAGGCTCAAAGGCCGCGATGTGCCGAAGGTCTGCGAGGTGCGCGGCGAGGTCTACATGACCAAGCACGCATTCCTTGCGCTTAATGAGCGGCAGAAGGCGGCGGGCGGCCAGATATTTGCCAATCCGCGCAATTCCGCCGCGGGCTCCCTGCGGCAGAAGGATCCCGATATTACCGCCTCGCGGCCTCTCGGATTTTTTGCCTACTCCTGGGGCGAAATGAGCAAAATGCCGGCCAACACGCAGTCCGGCATGATCAAGTGGTTCGAGTCCTGCGGCTTCAAGACCAATCCGCTCGCCCGGCTCTGCCGCTCCACCGAGGAGCTGATGTCCTTCCATCACGAGATCGAGGAAAGTCGAGCCGAACTCGACTACGACATCGATGGCGTTGTCTACAAAGTCGATCGTATCGACTGGCAGGAACGGCTCGGCTTCGTGTCGCGCGTGCCGCGCTGGGGCATCGCGCACAAGTTTCCGGCCGAGCGCGCGATCACCGTTCTCAAAGGAATTGAGATACAGGTTGGCCGTACCGGCGCGTTCACGCCGGTGGGCAAGCTGGAGCCGGTCAGCGTCGGCGGCGTGATCGTGCAAAACGTCACGCTGCACAACGAGGATTATATCAAGGGCATCGGCGGTGGGGGCGAGCAACTGCGCGACGGCCGCGATCTTCGCATCGGCGACACGGTCGTGGTGCAGCGGGCGGGGGACGTGATTCCGCAGATTGTCGATGTCGTCGCCGACAAGCCGCGCGGAAAAGAGAAGTACCAGTTTCCGACCAGGTGCCCGTGCCCGCTTAAAACGAAAGTGGTGCGCGAGGAAACCGCGACCGGCGAGGAGGGGGCTCGCGCCCGCTGCACAGGCGAATTCGCCTGCCCGTATCAGAAGATTCAGCATCTGATGCTGTTCGTGTCGCGCCGTGCCTTCGATATCGAAGGCCTGGGCGAGAAACAGATCGAACTGTTCTTCGACAAAGAATGGGTCAAGGAACCGGCCGACATCTTCACATTGGAGAAGAAGCACAGGAGCGACCTGCTCGAGCAGGAAGGCTTCGGCGAAACCTCGGTGCGCAACCTGTTCAACGCGATTGAGGCGCGGCGCAGGATCGCGCTCGACCGGTTCATCTATGCGCTCGGCATCCGTCACGTCGGGGAGACAACTGCGCTTGCGCTCGCGCGCGGCTACGGGTCATGGAAAGCCTTCCACGATGCCGCCCTCAAGATCGCCAAGGACGACGCGGAAGCGGCCGCTGAAATGGATGCGCTCGATCAGATTGGCGATACGGTCATCGAAGCGGTGAAGGCATATTTCGGCGAAAGCCATAACCGGGGCATTGTCGAGCGGCTGACCAAGCAGATCACCACCCTCGATGCGGAAAAGCCGAAAACGAACACCATTGTTGCCGGCAAAACCGTGGTGTTCACGGGCGCGTTGGAGAAGATGACGCGCGAGGAAGCCAAGGCCCAGGCCGAACGCCTTGGCGCCAAAACAGCCGGCTCAGTTTCCAGGAAAACGGATTATGTGATTGCCGGTCCCGGCGCCGGCTCGAAGCTGGCGGACGCCAAGAAGCTTGGTGTGACGGTGCTGACCGAGGATGAGTGGCAGAAACTGATCGGCGCGTGAGAGGCGCCGGTTGTTTGAGTGAGTCTGGGTCCCCGCTTGCGCGGGGACGAACGGAACGGGATTGTCGGCATGCTTGCCCGTTCTCCGTTCGTGCCCGCGAAAGCGGGCATCGAGAGAACGAGTACCCGCCGGTCATTTGAGTAGATCTGGGTCCCCGCTTGCGCGGGGACGAACGGAATAGGTCGCTCAGCCCACCCACAATCATGCCCGCTGTATGCCTTACCCATTCTCCGTTCGTGCCCGCGAAAGCGGGCATCCAGAGAACGAGTACCCGCCGGTCATTTGAGTAGCTCTGGGTCCCCGCTTGCGCGGGGACGAACGGTCGCGATCAGCGCTGGCTACAACGGTTTTGTCGCCTTCGCGAGCCATTTGCGTGTCGGCGCATCGACCAGCGGGCCGAGCATCTCGTGCACGCGCTCATGATAGTTGTCGACCCAGGCGCGTTCCTTGCGGCTGAGCATGCGCGCGTCGATCAATCGGCGGTCGATCGGCGCCAGCGTCAATGTCTCGAAGGCGTTGAGGGGCTTTTCGGCGCCGACCGGCTCGGGCGCGGCGATCACCAGCACGAGATTCTCGATGCGAATGCCGTAGGCGGCCGTTTTGTAATAACCAGGCTCGTTCGACAGGATCATGCCGCGCCGAAGAGGCACAGTGCCAAGCTTCGATATGCGTGCCGGGCCCTCATGGACCGACAGATAGCTGCCCACGCCATGACCCGTTCCATGATCGAAATCGAGGCCGGCCTGCCACAGCGCCGTTCGCGCCAGCGGGTCGAGCTGGGCCCCCGTCGTGTTCTCAGGAAACACAGCGGTCGCGATGGCGATATGGCCCTTAAGCACGCGCGTGAAACGGTCGCGCATCTCCTCACTCGGCTCGCCGACGATGATCGTTCGCGTGATGTCGGTGGTGCCGTCTTCATATTGCGCGCCGGAATCGATCAGGAAGAGTTCGTTCATTCCGATGCGCCGGTTTGACGTGCGCGTAACGCGATAGTGCACGATGGCGCCATTCGGGCCCGCTCCGGCAATGGTAGGAAAGGAGATGTCCTTGAGCGCGCCCGTATCGCGGCGGAAGCTTTCGAGTGCAGCGACTGCGTCGATTTCACTCAGCTTGCCGGACGGCGCTTCCTTGTCGAGCCACGCCAGGAATCGCGCCACCGCCACGCCATCGCGCTTGTGAGCGGCGCGGCTGCCGACGATTTCGGCGTGGTTCTTCGTGGCCTTCAAAGAAGCGATCGGATCTGGCCCGCGCTGCGGCTTGCCGCCGTGGTCAATGATCAGCCTGGTCAAAGCTTCGGAAGCGGTCGCCTGGTCGAGCCGGATGGTCCTCTCCTTGAGCTTGTCAGCATCGCGGGCGAGATCATCCGGTCCGTGCACGTCGGTGAACTCCTCCAGCGCGTGACGAACATTGTTACTGAGCTTGGCCGTCTCGACGTAGAGCGCTGGCCTGCCTTCCAGCGGCACCACCGCGAACGCGAGCGCGAGAGGCGTGTGCGTGACATCCGCGCCGCGGATATTGAACGTCCAGGCGACATTCTGCGGATCCGATACGAGAAGAGCGTCGGCTCGCAGCTTTTTCAGCTCGGCGCGAACGCGCTTGAGCTTGTCAGGCGCAGCTTCGCCGGCGAGCCTGATCTCGCGGAGCGTCACCGGGCCGATTGGTGGGGCGGGGCGGTCTCGCCAGAGCGCGTCAATCGGGTTGCTGTCGGTCGCAACCAGTTCCGCTTCCGCAACCGCGCATGCCCTTTTCAGCTTCTCCGCCTGATCGCTGGTGTGCAGCCAGGGATCGTAGCCAAGCTTTGCATTCGGTTTCAGGTTTTGCTCGAGCCATTGCTCCGGCGGGTTCTCGACCAGGTGCTCGATGGAAAAAATATTGCCGTCAACCTGGGTGTTTGCCTGCACGGTATAGCGCCCGTCAACGAACAGCGCCGCACGATCGGCCAGAATCACGGC
>JBKPLN010000050.1:0-1318 GCA_046731635.1 Pseudomonadota bacterium
AGCCGGCAAACGCCGAACGCGTGCAGGTCTCGCTGCGCAATGTACTCGCCACCAGGGCCCTGGCGGGCGAAGTGGAGCGTCTCAGACTCAGTCTGCCCTCTGAGAGCATGTGTACCCAACCGCTGATTGAGCCGTCACCGGCACTCGCGGCATCCTGGCCCGAACCTGACAATCATGCTGTCACCGTTGCTCCTCATTCGGTGCCGCTCGTCGACCCCCTCGGCAACATCAGACCGCTCGAGGACATCGAGCGCGATGCCATCCGTTTCGCCATAACGCATTACCGAGGGCAGATGTCCGAAGTGGCGCGCAGGCTCAAAATTGGCCGTTCCACGCTCTATCGCAAGCTGGAAGGGCTTGGGCTCGAGGACGCCTGATAGCCCAGATTGCACGCGCGACCGGCCCGGTGCACTGCCGTCCCGGCTATTGCATTGCAAAATTCCCCAGCGAAGTTTCAGAAATGCCCCTTTTTCGGCCAAATTACCCCGGAAGTTTGGATCCGGACGGACGGGGGATTGGCGCTAACATCACGTTAACCGATCCCGACAACACTCACGGGGTTGCCGCAATGGCAGCCCGAGGGGACGTGACGGCTTCGTGGGACGGAGATCACGAAACCATACTGTCGCTATTGACGCGTCGCGCGAGCGTTCGCGCGTCGTGACTTTGGCGCGCGCCGGTGCCTGTCTGGGCCTGGCAGGACTATTCATGCTTGGCGCAAACGATGCGCTGCAAAACGCGAGCGCCGAAGGCGATACTCGCACCCTCTCTTTCCATCATCTTCACACCGGCGAGGACATCACCGTCACCTTCAAGCGTAACGGCCGCTACGACGACGCCGCGCTGAAGAAACTCGACTGGTTCATGCGCGATTGGCGCAAAGACAAATCAACCCGCATGGATCCGCATCTGTTCGATCTGTTGTGGGAAGCCTATCGCGAGGTCGGCGCGACACAGCCCATCGATGTTGTGTGCGGCTACCGTTCTCCCGAAACGAATTCCATGCTGCGCCGACGCTCGAGCGGCGTCGCGCAATCCAGCCAGCACATTACCGGCCACGCGATGGACTTCTTCATTCCGGGCGTGCCGTTAGAAAAACTGCGCGAAGTCGGTCTTCGGCTGCAGCGTGGCGGTGTCGGTTTCTATCCGACTTCCGGCTCGCCTTTCGTGCACATGGATACCGGCACCATTCGGCACTGGCCGCGCATGACGCACGATCAGCTGGCCAAGGTTTTCCCTGATGGGCGCACCGTGCACGTTCCTTCGGATGGCCACCCACTGCGCAATTATACGCTCGCCCTTGCTGACGTGGAGCGAC
>JBKPLN010000051.1:0-7339 GCA_046731635.1 Pseudomonadota bacterium
CGTCAGCGGAGCGCGATCGTGCTGACGTACGGGGACGGCATGAGCAATGCCCAGGTGGCAGAAATCCTCGATACGTCGGTTTCGGCAGTCGAGACCTTGCTGGTGCGGGCGAAGCAGAATTTGCGACGCGCCCTTGAAAACGTGATCAATAAGGAAGACTAAAATGAGCAACGATCCGCTCGACAATTTTCTCGAAAGCACGCTGAAGCGTCGCTTGCGACCGCCACCGGCTGACGACGCTGCCGTAGACCGTGTGCTCAAGCGGCTGGCGGGGCCGCTCCCGCGACAGAAACGCTCGCTGTGGCAGTTGCCCTCGGTCCTGCTCAACTGGGATTTTGCACCAGCTTGGCCGCGCGTGGCTGCACTTGCCTGCTGTGCCGCGCTCGGTTTCGTTGTCGGTATCGCCGGACTCGACCGTCCATTCGATCGGCTCGATTCGTCGTTCACGGTCGGCACCCGCGACATAGGCTCACTCGTGTCCGAGCCCGACATGCTGACGGGAGAACAGCCATGAGCATTGCCCACGCCTTTCCCGCGGTCGAACGCGGCGCATCACGCTGGCTGTTGCTGGGTTCTCTCGCGCTCAACCTGTTCTTCGTCGGCATCGCCATTGCGATGGCGGTGAGAGCGCCGGCGCCGTCGTATTGGGACCGCAACGTATTCGTTCGCATCGACCGGCTTGCCGCCACGCTGCCTCCGGCCGATGCCGACATTCTGCGCGGCGAGGTGAACGCCAATCGCGCGCCGATCGAGAGCGCACAGACCGCCTATCACACGGCGCAAGATCATATTCGCGATGTCTTGCGACAGGAGCCGTTCGACGTTGAAACATTACGCGCGGCAATGGCAAAGACTCGCACGGCCCGTCTGACATCCGATCAAACGGTGCAGGGCGTATTTGCCGTCATCGCCGCGAAGATTTCGCCCGCCGGTCGGCAGGCCATGGCCAATTGGCCGCCGGGCCGCAAGTCTGCCGACGAGAAACGGTAGTATGATTGCGCGACCGAGTCGCTACGGCCGGGTTTTTGAAAGTCTTTGGAATGCCAGGGGTGGCAAAGGCTAAGGAGGCGGGAACGAAAGCGCGGGGGCGCCCGTTTTGGACCATGCTCCAGGGTTTATGTCTGACGCTGCCGCTGGGCGGCTGCCTTTTGACCGGGGACAAGCCCGAGCCGGCGCTCAACATCCCGTCCGTCTATACCTTCGGGCCACGCAAGCCTGCGGTGGCACACGTCGCCATGCCGCCGCTCGATTGGTGGCGCGCCTTTCGCTCGCGTGAACTGACCGAAATCATCGAAGCAGCCTGCGAAGGCAATCTCGACATCGCGGCCGCGGTCGCTCGCATCGTGCAGGCCGACGCCACAGCGCGCATCACGGGGGCGGCGCTGTTGCCCACGGTCGACTTGAACGGCAGCGCGTCGCGCATACGGACCTCGCAGACGACTACTGCTGGCGGCACGCCAGGTTCACTCGGCGGTTCGGAGCGCAACCTGTTTTCGACGTCGCTGACGGCCAGCTACGAAATTGATTTCTGGGGAAAGAACCGTTCCGCGCTCCGTCGCGACGAGGAATTGGCAGTCGGCAGCCGCTACGCGCGTGAGGTCGTCGCCCTGACGACGGTGGTCACCGCGGCCAATGCCTATTTCCAGGTGCTGGCCGCGCAGGACCGCTTGCGCGTCGCGCGCGACAACCTCGCCAGCGCAACGCGCGTGCTCGACTTGATACAACAACGGCTGGAGGCCGGCACCGCTTCCGCCCTCGACACAGCCCAGCAGGAAAGTCTCGTCAACACCCAGCGCGCTACGATTCCGCCGCTCGAGCAAACGTTGCGACTGAACAAGCTCACACTTGCGGTGCTTATGGGACGTTCTCCCGAAAGCGTGATCATCCGCGGCGGAAGCCTGCGCAGCATCGCCTATCCGCGTGTGACTCCCGGCTTGCCGTCAGAACTTCTGGCGCAACGTCCCGATATTCGACAGGCAGAAGCGAACCTGGCGGCCGCCAACGCCAACGTCGTGAACGCCCGCGCGCAATTCCTTCCCAGCATCCAGCTTACCGCCGAGGGCGGCTATCAAAGCGCCCTTCTCAAGACATTGCTGCGGCCTGAATCGGCTTTCTACACTGCCGTTGCCAGCCTGACGCAGCCGATTTTTCACGGCGGTCAACTGCTCGGCAATCTCGATCTAACAAAAGGCCAACAGGACGAGCTCCTTCAGAACTACCGCAAAGCCGTGATCTCCGCGTTTTCGGACGTGGAGAATGCGCTGGATGACATTCGCAAGACTGCGGAGCGGGAAAGGATACAGCGAGAGGTGGTGACGACCTCGCGGCGCGCATTCGATATCTCGGGACAGCGGCTGCGCGAAGGCACGGTTGACTTCGTCACTGTGCTGCAAACCCAACAGACGCTCTATCAGGCCGAGGATGCGCTTGTGCAGGCGCGCCTTGCACACGTGCTCGCGATTGTAAGCCTCTATCAGGCGCTGGGCGGGGGTTGGCTGCCGAAACCCATGGTATCCGCCGATGCACGGTGAATTTCCCAAACAGTTCCTTGCCAAAGCGCGCGGAAGTACGCGCCGGACGCTTTCGATTGGCCTCATTTTGGTCGTGATCCTTGCCGCTCTTTATTATGTATTCGGAGGGCCTGCGGCGCAGCAGCGGCGCGTAGGACGCTTCGCGGCCGAAGGACCGGTCCCGGTTCTGGTCGCCTCTGTAACGCGTGCCGATGTGCCTGTTTATCTGGACGCCGTCGGCACGATAAGGGCACTCAACACCGTCACCGTGCGTCCCCAGGTCGACGGCAAGCTGCTCAGTGTCAATTTCAAGGAGGGCGACGACGTCAAAAAGGGCGATGTGCTGGCAAAGATCGACCCCGTCATTTATCAGGCGCAGCTGGACCAGGCCATCGCCAAGAAGGCACAGGATGAAGCGCAGCTGGCGAATTCAAAAATCGACCTCGCGCGTTACGAAAGGCTGGCTGCGACCGCGGCAATCAACAAGCAACAGGCCGATACCCAGCGCGCGCTGGTGGCGCAAAACACAGCGCTGGTGCAGGCGGACCAGGCTGCAATCGACAATGCGCGGGCGATGCTCGGTTACACGACCATTACCGCGCCGCTCGACGGCCGGACCGGGATCCGCATGGTGGATGAGGGAAATTTGGTTCGCGCCGCCGATGTGAATTCTGCGATCGTGGTGATCACGCAATTGCGCCCGATATCGGTGCTGTTCAACCTCCCGCAGCAAGAACTGCCGCAGCTGAACGCGGCCGCGGCCAAGGGATCGCTCAACGTGGAGGCGCAGCGCTCCGATACCGACGCGGTGATCGACCATGGTCTGCTCAGAGTTGTCGACAACCAGGTTGATCAAACCACCGGCACCGTAAAACTCAAAGCCGAGTTTCCCAATGCCGATCTGCAGCTCTGGCCAGGTCAATTCGTCAATGTTCGCCTGCTCATTGACACGCTCAAGCAGGTGGTCGTGATCCCGACCGGTGCTGTCCAACGTGGACCGAACGGCACCTTTGTCTACGTCGTCAAGGACGACAACACGGTGACAGTCCGTCCGATCGCGGTGCAAAAACAGGATGAAACGCAAACTGTTGTGAGAACCGGGCTTGAGGCAAACGAGCGCGTCGTAACCACCGGTTTCGTCCGCCTTACTGATGGCGGCAAGGTTTCGGTCGGCACCGCCGATACGCTCCCGGCGCAACCCGAGCGCGGTCAGACTCGCGGGGGACAAAAGCGAGCGCGGGGCAGCAACGCGCCGCCGCCCAGCGCACCGCAATGAGCGTATCGACACCATTTATTCACCGCCCGATCGCCACGTCCTTGCTTGGCGTTGCGGTGATGCTCGGTGGAATTCTCGGCTACTGGTGGTTGCCGGTCTCCGCACTGCCGCAGGTCGATTTTCCGACCATCCAGGTCACGACACAGCTTCCCGGCGCCAATCCCGATACGATTGCAGCGCTGGTAACCGGGCCGCTGGAGCGGCAGTTCGGCCAGAGTCCGGCACTGCAGGCCATGACGTCATCTAGTTCTTTCGGTGTCAGCCAGGTCACGCTGCAATTCGATCTCAATCGCGGTATCGATGCCGCTGCGCAGGATGTCCAGTCGGCGATCAACGCCGCGGCCTCGACCTTGCCGCGCAACCTGCCCTACCCGCCGCTTTATTCGAAGGTCAATCCGGCGGACGCTCCGATCATCACGCTTGCGCTGACTTCGCAGACCATCGATCTGCGCACCCTGAGCGACATGGCCGACACCATCATGGCGCCACGCCTCTCCGAGGTGACGGGCGTGGGGCGAGTTTCGGTCCAGGGCGGGATCCGGCCCGCAATCCGCATCCAGGCGGACCTTTCGCGGCTCGCAGCCTACGGAATTGCGCTGGAAGACGTACGCACGGCAATTGTTGGCGCGAACGTCGCCGGACCCAAAGGCGCACTCGACGGGGCCCATCAGTCCTACACCATTGCGGCCAATGACCAGATTACAGCCGCCGCGACGTACAGAGACATCGTCGTCGCCTTTCGCAACGGCGCGCCGGTCAAGATTAGCGATGTCGCCGATGTGGTCGATGGGTTGGAGAATACGAAAGTTGGCGCCTGGTATCGCGGACAGCCATCGGTCGTAGTCGATGTGCAGCGTCAGCCCGGCGCGAACGTGATCGAAACCGTCCAACGCGTGCGCGCCGAGCTGCCGCGCCTGCGGCGCGCAATGCCCGCAGGAGCTGAGCTGACTATCGTCAATGACCGGACCAACACGATCCGCGCCTCGATTCACGACGTGCAATTCACGCTGGTGCTCAGCGTCGCGCTGGTCGTCCTGGTCGTCCTGATTTTCCTGCGTACCATTCGTGCCACCATCATTGCCGGCGTCGCATTGCCGCTGTCGCTGATCGCGACGTTCGGAGTGATGTGGTTTTGCGGCTTCTCACTCGACAATCTGTCGCTCATGGCATTGACGATCGGCACGGGCTTCGTGGTCGACGATGCCATCGTCATGATCGAAAACATCGTGCGACACATGGAGAAAGGCGAAGGTCCGCTGCAAGCGGCGCTGCGCGGCGCGCGGGAAATCGGCTTTACGGTGATTTCGTTGACGTTGTCGCTCATAGCCGTGTTCATCCCGTTGCTTTTCATGACGGGCCTGGTCGGGCGCATGTTCCGCGAATTTGCGCTGACCCTGACGATCGCGGTGGTTGCTTCGGCGGTCGTCTCGCTGACGCTTACGCCCATGATGTGTGCGCGACTGTTGCGCCATGTCGAAAACCCGGGGCGCCGCCCGTCCAACGCGCTCGCTGTCCGCTTCCACCAGCTGATCGACCGGAGTGTCGAGGCGTACCGGCGAAGTCTCGAATGGGTGCTGCGTCGTCAGCCCGAGACGCTTGTCGTCACGCTGGCGACGCTTGCCGCGACGATCCTGCTTTATGTTGCGGTACCAAAGGGCTTCCTGCCTTTGCAGGACACCGGCCTGATCACCGCGGTGACTGAAGCCGGTACCGATGTGTCGTTCACCGAAATGCAACGCCGCCAGCGTCTCGTTGAAGACGCGATCAGGTCCGATCCCGACGTTGCTGGTGTCGTGTCCGTCGTCGGCGTGAGCCCGATCAACGCCACCCCAAATACCGGTCGGCTCGCCATAACCTTAAAGCCGCACGACGATCGCACCGCGCGGGTCGATGAGATCGTGGCACGGCTCAAACAGGCCGTTGCTGGCGTTGCCGGCATGACCGTGTATTTCCAGGCCGCGCAAGACATCCAGATCTCGACCCGCGTGAGCCGTGCGCAATATCAATACACGCTGGTCTCCACCGACCGTGGCGAAGTCATCGAATGGTCCGACAAGCTGGTGCGACGCCTGCGAGGAAATTCTGCGTTCCGCGAAGTTGCATCCGAAGCGCAGGAGGGCGGCCCGCGGGTGCAGGTGGAAGTTGACCGCGAGCAGGCCGGACGGCTCGGCGTCTCCATGCAGAGCGTCACCGACACGCTTAACGATGCTTTCGGCCAGCGGCAGGTTTCAACGATATACGGCCAGGCCAACCAATATCGCGTCATTCTTGAGGCTCAACCGCGGTACCAGCAGGACCCGAATGCGCTGTCGAAGTTGTACGTCACGGGCGCCAATACATCGACCGGCACGGTCGCAACCGTCGGCAACACGGCGACCGGAACAACCAATACCAACACGACCGCCACACCCAACGCCGTGACCAGCAGCAACCAGGTGCCCTTGTCTTCGTTCGCGCGTTTCATACCGACATCGGCACCGCTCGCGATCGCGCATCAAGAGCAGTTTCCGTCCGTCACCATCAGCTTCGATCTTATGGACGGCTATGCACTCTCTGATGCGGTCGCGGCCATCCGCGCCGCCGAACGCGACATCGGGATGCCGTCCTCGGTGACAGGCAGTTATTTCGGCGACGCCGCCGAATTCGCCAAATCGCTGGCGGGTGAGCCGTGGCTCATCCTTGCTGCAGCGATCGCAATCTACATCGTGCTCGGCGTGTTGTACGAAAGTTTCATTCATCCACTCACGATTCTTTCCACGCTGCCTTCAGCCGGTGTTGGCGCGCTGCTGGCGCTGATGTTGCTCGGCTACGATCTCTCGGTCATCGCGCTGATCGGCATCGTATTGCTGATGGGCATCGTGAAGAAGAACGCGATTCTGATGATCGACTTCGCGATCGACGCCGAGCGGTACCAAGGTCTTTCGCCGGAAGAGTGTATCGTCCAGGCGGCCTTGTTGCGCTTCCGGCCGATCATGATGACGACCCTCGCAGCCCTCTTCGGCGCGTTGCCGCTGGCGCTCGAAAGCGGCACGGGGTCCGAGCTGCGCAATCCGCTTGGCATCACCATCATCGGCGGATTGCTGCTCTCCCAGTTGCTAACGCTGTACACCACTCCGGTGATTTACCTTTACATGGAACGCCTGCGCGCGCGTCTTGCGCCCGCGCCATCCAGCCCGCCGCCTCGCCGGATAGGCCGCGCGGCCCGGGGCCGGCCGTGAATTTTTCCTACCCCTTCATTCGCCGGCCGATCGGCACCACGCTGCTGGCCATCGGCGTATTTCTCGTCGGCGCTGTTGCCTATACCTTTCTTCCTGTCGCCAGCCTGCCGAATGTCGAATTTCCGACCATAAACATTACCGCCAATTTGCCTGGCGCCGATCCCAACGTAATGGCGGCGACGGTCGCCGCTCCAATCGAACGACGGGTTGGTGAGATTTCCGGCGTGACCGAGCTTACTTCGGTCACCACACTCGGCCAGTCACGCATCACCGTGCAGTTCGATCTGAGCCGCAGCATCGAAGGCGCTGCTCGCGACGTGCAGGCGGCGCTAAAC
>JBKPLN010000052.1:0-3974 GCA_046731635.1 Pseudomonadota bacterium
CATTCGATCCGCCGCACCAGGCACATGTGGGAGCAACCCTGCTCGCGCTGAAGCGGCTCAAGCTCGATCGCGTGTGGTGGCTCGTAACTCCCGGCAATCCGCTGAAGAATACCAGCGGGCTTGCGCCGCTGCCGCAGCGAATCGCTGCCGCGCGGGCGATCGTTCATCACCCGCGCATCGACGTGACAGGGCTCGAAGCTGTCATTAAGACGAGATATACCTACGATACGATAACTTGGTTGCTGGCCCGCTGCCCTCGAGTGCGATTCGTCTGGATTATGGGCGCGGATAACTTGCGGAGTTTTCATCGCTGGCAGAAATGGCGCAAGATAACCGAGTTGGTGCCTATCGTCGTTGTCGACCGCTTGGGCCCCAGTCTTTACGCTGCCGCCAGTCCAGCCGGAAATGTCCTTGCCCGCGTGCGTATCCCCGAACACGCGGCCGCGTCCCTCCCCGATCACAAACCGCCGGCGTGGACGTTCCTTCACGGCCTCAAATCGCCTTTATCCTCGACCGCGCTCCGAGCCCTGCGCAAACGGAGCGGAAATCCCGACCGCCCCCGCCCGAAGGCAAAAAACATCAGCAAATCTTCCAGGGCGAAAACGAGCGATAAAAAACGTGGAACAAAGTCAGGCAAATCGAGATTGGGAGCCAGAACTGGCAAAAGTCGGGGTAGAAAGAAGCGGACGAGATAATTATGTCTCTTGAGGCCCCCGGTTCGTACCGGGGTGAGTGCAACGCATAGAAAGGATCACAGACCCTGCATACACATGCACTCTCTCGGGCATCTCGTCGTACGCCCGAAACCGTCTCCCGGCACCCGACTGCCAAGGAGACGCTCCGCACCGTCCTCGCGCGACTTGAAGATATGAAAGCGGAGGACAGCGTCGTCATCGATCTCACCGGAAAATCCTCTATCGGCGATTACATGGTCGTGACCAGCGGCCGGTCGCAGCGTCATGTCAGTGCTGTTGCCGATCACCTCATCAAGGACATTGAAAGTGCAGGCAGTCCGCGCGTTCGTGTCGAAGGAATGAGACAGGGCGACTGGGTGCTGATCGACGCCGGCGACGTGATAGTCCATGTCTTTCGGCCTGAAGTTCGCGCCTTCTACAATCTGGAAAAGATGTGGTCGGGGGCGAGCAAGGACGCACGTCGGCAAGCCTGATACTCTGCCGGCACGATGCGCATCGTTGTTGCCGCGATCGGCCGGCTGAAACAGGGCCCGGAAACCGAGTTGAGTGAACGCTACCGCAAGCGGGCGGCGCAAAGCGGTCGCCAGCTTGGATTGCGCGACATCGAAATCATTGAGATCCGGGAGAGTCGCGCGGCGGACGCCAGCAAAAGAATGCTCGAGGAGTCGATCGCGCTTGCCAACGTCATTCCCGATAACGCGGCAGTGGTGCTGCTCGACAGCCTGGGGGAAAATCTCGACAGCCCCGCTCTCGCAACCCAGCTTGCCAAGTGGCGCGCCGACGCTCGGTCGGCAACGGTCTTTGTGATCGGCGGCGCTGACGGGCTGGCGCCAAGCCTGCGGGAAAAGGCGGAATTAAGGATCTCGTTCGGCTCGGCGACCTGGCCGCATCAGCTGGTCAGGGTGATGCTGCTGGAGCAGCTTTATCGGGCAACAACGATCCTCGCGGGGCATCCCTATCACCGGGCATGAAATTTGTCGTTCGCCTGCCTTACACCCCGATTTGGTCGCAATCCGCATCAATACCTTCCGCGAATGATCTTGCCGCTGCAACGCAGGCGTAACGTGACTCAATGATTTTGGGGGGATTCGGCCGTCTCAGCATGTACCCTGCGCTCGTCGCAGGGCTCGCGGTCACGTTGCCGTTCATGGCAGCGGCAAAAGACCGTCCGACGGTCCTCGCGCAAGCCGGCACGGAAAAGCTCGATGCGCTGAAGCAGCGCGATCAAGAACTCAAAGCCGTTCGCGACAAACAGCGCAAATCGGCCGAGACGGAAGCGGCGCTCAGGCGCGAGATCGAACAGATCGGCGCGGACCGAAGCAAGCTCAATCAGGACCTGATCGATACAGCCGGGCGTTTGCGCGCCGTGGAATCCAAAATCGCCGCGACGCAGGACCGCCTGAAACCGCTTGACGAGAACGAACGCAGCATTCGCAAATCGCTTGACGGCCGTCGCGCGGTCATCGGCGAAGTTCTTGCAGCGCTGCAACGTATCGGTCGCCGTCCGCCTCCTGCGCTTTTCGCCACCCCGGAGGATGCGTTGCAATCCGTGCGTACTGCCATGGTTCTTGGCGCGGTATTGCCGCACATGCGTCACGAGGTCGAGGCACTGGCCAACGACCTTTCTGACCTGGTGGCCCTGCGCAAGAAGATCGACGCCGAGCACGAACAGCTGAGAGGCGAGGTGGCTTCGCTCGATGCTGAGCGGGCACGCATGACGGCGCTGGTGGACGAACGACAGCGGCAGCTGGCAGACTGGGAAAAGGCTCTCGACGCAGAGCGGACGCGGGCCGGCGGTCTCGCGCGCGAGGTCGACAATCTGAAAGACCTGATAGCCAAGCTTGAACAGGGGCTCGATGCCACCACACGCGAAACGCGTGAGGCAGCCCGATCCGACAACCGCCCCGCGCTTTCGGCATTTCGCGATTCCGGTCGACTGGCGCCGGCGGTGGCCTTCGCCTCATTACGCGGGCAAGTTCCGATTCCGGTTAACGGCATCAAATTGAAGGAATTTGGCGCTCCCGACGGCAGTGGAGGGTCTGAAAAGGGGGTTTCCATTGCAACGCGCGCGGGCGCCCAGGTCACAGCACCAGCCGACGGTTGGGTCGTCTATGCCGGGGCTTTCCGGTCTTATGGACAACTCTTGATCCTCAATGTCGGCGGCGGGTATCATGTCTTGCTCGCTGGGATGGAACGGATATCAGTCGATCTCGGGCAGTTCGTGCTGACCGGGGAACCCGTTGCGCTTATGGGGAATGGCTCCCATATCGCCGCTGTCCTCGCGACTGGTTCCAGTCAACCGGTGCTATACGTTGAGTTCAGAAAAGACGGGACACCCGTCGATCCAGGCCCATGGTGGGCAGCTGGCGAAGTCGAAAAGGTTCGCGGATGATGCGCAAGACGTCTCTTATTCTTCTCGGAGCGGCGGCAGGAGCTGCACTAACTCTGTTCGCGGTCCAGCCTCGCGTGATGTTGGTTGGAGCGACGGCGAAGGCAGCAGCAGCCGATACATACCGGCAGCTGAATCTGTTCGGCGACGTTTTTGAGCGCGTCCGCGCAGATTACGTCGAAAGACCGGACGACGGCAAACTGATCGAAACTGCGATCAATGGCATGCTCGCCGGCCTCGACCCGCACTCCAGCTACATGGACGCAAAGAGCTTCCGTGACATGCAGGTGCAAACCCGCGGCGAATTCGGGGGCCTCGGCATTGAGGTCACCATGGAGGACGGGCTGATCAAGGTCGTCGCACCGATCGACGACACGCCTGCCGCCAAAGCCGGCATCATGGCCAACGACATCATAACCAAGCTCGACGATGAGCAGGTGCAGGGCCTGACCCTGAATCAGGCTGTCGAGAAGATGCGCGGTCCGGTGAACACCAAGATCAAGCTGACGATCACACGCAAAGGCCAGGATAAGCCGGTCGAGGTTTCGATCACGCGCGACGTAATCCGCGTGCGCTCGGTTCGCTCGCAGGTCGAAGGCGAGGATATCGGATATATCCGGCTCACGCAGTTCAACGAGCAAACGACTGAAGGACTGAAAAAGGCAATTTCCGATATCTCGGCGAAGATCTCGGAAGACAAGCTGAAAGGTTACGTTCTCGACCTTCGCAACAACCCAGGCGGCCTGCTCGACCAGGCGATTTCAGTATCCGACGCATTTCTGCAGAAGGGTGAGATTGTGTCCACGCGCGGTCGAAATGCGGAGGAAACGCAGCGCTTCAATGCGAGAGCCGGCGATCTGACAAAGAACAAGCCGCTCATCGTTCTGATC
>JBKPLN010000053.1:0-2281 GCA_046731635.1 Pseudomonadota bacterium
ACTGCGTAGTGCCCGGCTTCAGCGCGCGGCGACGTCTAGCGTGCGAGCGCTGCCTGGATCAGCTTGATCGCATCTTCGCTTGCCCATTCGGCGGGACCGGCGATGCTGCCGATCTCACATCCGTGAGGGTCGATCAGCAACGTGGTGGGCATGCCAAACGCACGACCCGCTGCCTTAAGGTCCTGAAACGTCCGCGCGGTCGGGTCGGCAAAATAGGCGAGCTTCTGTACGCCGACCTCCTTGAGCCATTCCCTCGGCTTGTCAGCGTCGCGCGTGTCGATATTGATCGCCACAACCTCGAAGGTCAGTCCGCCCAGCCGCTGCTCGAGCGCATCGAGCGCAGGCATTTCCTGGCGACAAGGCACGCACCAGGTGGCCCACAGGTTGAGCAACACCGTGCGCCCGCGCCATCGCTCCAAAGTCACGGGATTGCCGGCAGCATCCTGGAAGGCGAGGGCCGGAATTTTCAACGGACTTTTGGCAACGTTAACGGCGGCGACCTCGCCACGCGCAAATGGCGCTATTTTCTTGGCTAATTCGACGGCGGGTTGACAGGCGGCCTCCCCGCCCACATTGCGCGTGAGGGTCGCAATCCCGTATACCCCCGCAAGCCCAACCACGACTCCGGCGATTCCGCCCGCCAAAACCATGGCGAGGCGTTTTTTGGCGAAGGTGGCCTGGGATTCGGTCATGAGCGGTTCGGTGAATATGCCATGAGCAACAAGATGTGGGGTGGGCGGTTCACGTCGGGCCCCGGCGCCATCATGGAGGAAATCAACGCCTCCATCGATTTTGACCGGCATCTCTACCGTCAGGACATTGCTGCATCCAAGGCCCACGCGGACATGCTGGCCAAGCAGGGCATCATTACGGCCGACGATGCGAAAAAGATCACTCACGGTCTAGACACGATCCTGTCAGAGATCGAAGCGGGCAAGTTCTCGTTCAAGCGCGCCTTGGAAGACATCCACATGAATGTGGAAGGCCGGCTATCGGAGCTGATCGGCGAGGCGGCGGGTCGGTTGCACACTGCACGCTCGCGCAACGACCAGGTCGCCACGGATTTCAGGCTTTGGGTACGCGATATCGTGGATGCGCTCGATGTGGCCCTGGCCGCCTACCAGCATGCGCTCGCCGAAAAGGCCCTGACGCATGCAGGCACCCTGATGCCCGGGCTTACGCATATGCAAACGGCGCAGCCGATAACTTTCGGACATCACCTGCTTGCCTACGTCGAGATGGCGGCGCGCGACCGCGGAAGATTCTCGGATGCAAGAAAGCGCCTGAACGAATCTCCACTCGGGGCCGCGGCACTTGCCGGCACCTCGTTCGCACTCGATCGCGACATGACCGCCAAGGTGCTCGGCTTCGATCGGCCGATGTCGAATTCGCTCGATGCGGTTTCCGACCGCGACTTCGTCATCGAGGTGCTTGCAGCTGCCGCAGTCACCTCCGTGCATCTCTCGCGACTTGCCGAGGAGATCGTGATCTGGACCTCGCCGCTGACCGGCTTGGTCAAGCTGTCGGACAAGTTCACGACCGGCTCATCGATCATGCCGCAAAAGCGCAATCCGGACGCCGCCGAGCTGGTGCGGGGTAAGACAGGCCGGGTTATCGGCGCGCTCAATGCCTTGCTGGTCGTGATGAAAGGACTACCTCTTGCGTACGCCAAGGATATGCAGGAGGACAAAGAGGGCGCGATGGACGCGCTCGGTGCGCTCTCGCTGTCGATTGCAGCGATGACTGGCATGGTGGCCGATCTCGAGCCCGATGCAACGCGGATGAAGAAGGCCGCCGGCGAGGGCGACGCAACCGCAACCGATCTCGCCGACTGGCTTGTGAGGGCATTGAAGATTCCATTTCGCGAAGCGCACCACGTCACGGGCAGGATCGTCGCCAAGGCGGCGGCCACAGGCGTCGCCCTGCACCGGCTGCCGCTCTCGGTTATGCGTGAGGTGGAACCGCGAATTGACGAGGACGTATTCACTGTTCTCTCGGTCGATCGCTCGGTAAAGAGCCGGACGAGTTTCGGTGGTACCGCCCCCAAAAATGTGCGCGGGCAGGCCAAAAAATGGCTGCGCAAGCTCGAAAAAGAGAAATCCTGACTTCGCCTTGTTTCTCTGTTTTGCTATCTTTCTCCAAGCAAGGAGTGCTCGCCGTGAGGCATTCTGACCGCCCCGTTCTCCGTCTTGCCGTGATCGGCGCCCTCGTCGCGTCGATCGGCTTGTCGGCGTGTGGACGCAAGGGACCACTCGATCCGCCGCCCGGGGCTTCGCTCGCA
>JBKPLN010000054.1:0-7960 GCA_046731635.1 Pseudomonadota bacterium
CCTCCGAGCCGGCCCGACCGCTAACGTTGCGCGCAAGTTCGCGCTTGGTAGCCACGACGCAGCGAGCGAGTCCCAAATGCGCGCAATTTGACTCAAATTGCATTGCTTAGGTTTTTAATCGAATTCGAATCCAAATTTCACAGTATTCTTGTCTGTCTTTACTTGAATTATACTAAAAATGACTTCTCGAACTTAGCGCCAATACAAAGGCTTTGTGAGAAATGTGGCCCCAACAACAGGGGAAGGGGCCGGGCGTCTCAAACAGGCAGTTCGAGCCGGCAGCGCGCTCGCTCTCGCCAGCATCACTTTGGCGATATCGACGGCCGCTGTGGCCGCGGGTGAATCCACCGCGTCTCTTGGCGGGTCATGGGACGCAGGAGGTCAGCCGGTTTATCTCACGGTCGGAGACGCCACGCGCGCGCCAATCGGCTGGGTCGACTTCTGCATCACGTACAAGGCGGAATGCGCGACAAGGCCCTCGGAGCCACGGGACGTTGTTCTCACCGCCAAGGCCTGGACCGACATGGTCAAGGTCAACGACTGGGTGAATGAATCGATCAAGCCCATAACCGACCTCGAACACTGGGGCGTGGTGGAACGCTGGAATTACCCCGACGACGGCTTTGGCGATTGCGAAGACTATGTACTGCTGAAGCGTCGCCTCCTCATTCAAGCGGGATGGCCGCGCGAGGCGCTCCTGATCACAGTTGTGCGTGACAGGAAGGGCGATGGTCATGCGGTCCTTACGGTGAAAACCGATCGCGGCGAATTCATTCTCGACAATCAGGAATCCCAGGTCTTGCCGTGGGCGAAGACGGGCTATCGCTTCGTGAAACGACAATCGCAATCCGATCCCAACCTGTGGGTTTCGCTCGGTGAGCCGATCGCTCCGGCGACAGTTTCTTCGCGCTGACAGGACAGGAATTCGCGCTCCCGGTCACGTCCCCACCCCTCCCTGTCCCCAGACCGGGTTCGCGAGCGGCCGGGCCTCCCCCAGGGCCCGGCCGCACTGCTTATCGGCGCTTTGCCTGGGCCACGCTACGGTGGCCGCTGGTGCGTTTGCTTCGCAAGTCGGGGACGCAGGTATGCAAGCGCAAGCACGAGTGTGAAAAACTGCGCAACGAGCCCAAATCCCCGAAAACCGAACGGTACCTGGACGACGATGAAAAATAAGAGTGCCGCCATCGCGGCGAGCACTGTCATTCGGTCGCTTCGCAATTGGTTGTCATCCAACGCAACTGCCACGCACAGCAGTACGGCAACCAGGACAGGGACAGCGTGATATGGCTCGAGCCACGGGCTGAATGGCAATGGAGCCAGCATAAGCACAACCCAATCCGCCAGTGCAGCCCGAGAGGGAATCGGCACACAAAAAGTCCCTCGGCAGCGCCACGCATACACGAGTAACGCCGCGAGCCAAAGGGATTCAATTGCCAATAGCCACGTGCGCATTGTGTCGGATCCGAATTCTGCGCCGGTGAGATTCACGACTGCCTTTTGCAGGCTGACGATCGGCGGACCTCCGGCCCTGGTCGCGAGACTTGGTTGCAAGGACGGGTCGCTGATGATCCGCACCTGGTCGCTCCAGCCGGAGTAAAGTTTCAGCGCACCGTCCGTCCCGAACAAGCCGACCGGCAATCCCAGCCACAGAATGAAAACAGTCGCCGCCGCAGCGGCGGTGGCGCGTCGCGGCCCGTTAAGGAACAGATAGACCAGCAGGAGTCCGCTATAGAGCTTGATTGAGAATGCCAAGGCAATAAGGATTCCAGCCAGCACCGGAAGACGCCCGACCAGCGCGTAGCCTGCCATCACAAGGCCAATACATATTAGGTTGCTGTTGGCATTACGGAGGTCCCACGCAATGGGCGCATCAGCAATCAGGATCGAGACGAGTCCAACCAGAAGCCACGCCGCGCGCGTTTCATTGCGCTCCTGCACCAGACTTGCGCGCAGACACACAATCAGTCCCGCTGCCATCAAAAAGTACCATGCCGTCATGAAGACCGCGGGCCCGCCGAGGCTGAGGCCGTAGAAGATCAGAATGGCTGAAGGCGGATACGGGAAAATCGCGCCCGAGGGATACGCTGCCCGCTCGAATATGGCATGCGCTTGATCAAAGACGATCGACGCATCCCCTCGCGGAGCGAGTGGCCATACCGCGGACACCTGGAAACGCGTGAGATGATAAGCAAGATATAGCGCGATGCCGCATGCGGAGAGAGCCGCGATAACCGGTTTCTGTGCGGCTTCGATAAAACGACCGCCGAACGCGGACCTCATGGAACCGACATCCGGACGTCATCCGCACGATCGTGTGACTTGGCCGGTGGCCTTGGAATCGCGGCACGACGATCGAACGTAAGCCAAATCAATGTGATCATCGCACGCAGAATTTCGCGCTTGGAGATCTTCGAAACGCCGGCTCTTCGGTCGCGAAAATGGATGGGAATTTCGCGAATGGTCAGGCCGTGGCGAACGAGCTGAGCCGCGCTGTTGAGGAAAAAGGCATATCCATCGTCTGCGATACTTTCGACGAGTCCCGGGGGAACGCATTGCAGACGTACTGCTCGCAATGAATTCGTGTATTCAGTGATCGGCAGATGCAACAATAGGCGCGCAACACGATTGGCGTTGCGGCTCAAGAACAGACGCCAGCCGCTGTAGTCAAGACGGCCACCCGGCAAAAACCGCGATCCGAACGCAACATCTGCACCCCCGTCGAGTAAGGACGAGAGACATCCTGCGGATCGTGCGAGAGGTCAGCGTCGAGTGTGACGAGGCGTGAGTAGCCGTGTTGCCGCGCCTGCAACCATGCGAGCTTGTGAGCCGATCCGACGCCGAGTTTGCCTGGACGCATGATCAGCTGCAGGCGGGGATCGGTGGCGGCACGCGCCGTCAAATATTCAGCCGTTCCATCGCAAGAAAGATCATCGACGATCAGCACGTCGACTCGCTCCGGCAAACCCAGGAGGCCATCAAGCAAAGGACCGATCGTCTCTCGCTCGTTGAAGGTCGGAGCGAAGACCAAGGTATCGCTGGTGCGGCTGATGGAAGCAGATTGCAGGGTCATACGAAGTTCAGAGTCGGACGATGAAAGGGCTCAGGCCGCCAAGTTTCGAGGAAGGACATCGTAACGAGCCCAAGTCGACCTCGTAAACCGAGAGAGAGCCGCCTTCGTGCGTGTTGGCGGTCAGCTTCGAAGCTTCGATACTGAAAAATCATGCGGCGGCGCGGTTTTTCCGCGCCCAGCTTATCGGCAACAATGAAAATTTGGCGGAAAACACCCGCGTTCGGGAGGGATGCCACGGCTCAAACATTTAATCTTTTTCACATTGCTCGACGGTGCAAGAGCATGCGAAATTCGATTGGACGAGGACCTGTCCCTTAGCCTGTCTGTCTCACTCTGACACGCAGTGGCTGCAAGGTACGGTGCTACCGGGCGAAAGGGGACTACTGGTGCTAGTTTTTGGAACGTCTCCGCATTCCTGCGGTGACGAAGTAGCGCGTGAGAGGCAATCATGAGTGGTACAACTCGGGACGACGAACCATCCGATTACAGTAGGTATGCGCCCAAACGGTTTCGCGACCCAGCACCGCCGTCTACCACCGAAAGACCGTACGTGCCCTCTGCGCCAACGGCACCGGTGCCCAAGACCGCCCAAGAGCGGCGGCCAGGATCGGATTTTTCCTCATGGCCGGAGCCTGTCCCGGAGCCGCCGCCTCCGCCGCATCGACTGGAGGATGGGACGTCAACATTGGTCGGCCGGATTGCGCTGGTCGTTACATTTGCGGCCGTCGTCGCATTGGTGCTCATTTTCGCAAAGCCTATATCGCAAGGCGCGCATGCGCTCTTCGATACGGCTTCGCGGGCCGTCCAAACCTCCAAATCAATTGACCTGCTGACGCCGACAAACGTGCCGTCAAATGATCCGGTCGCTCCGGCGACGCGCGTTGCCGCGGCTTCGGCTTCACCGCCGCCTGCAGCGGCGCCGGCTGCGCAGCCCGCGCCGGCTTCCGTCGGCCAGTCGGCCCCAGCCAATCAGCAAGTGACGCTGTCAACACCTGCACAACCGCTCGGTCAAGAGCCGACCGCCGCTAAGACAACGTTCCGCGGCGTGACTGACAAAGAAATTCGGTTTGGAATTTCGGCAGCATTGAGTGGTCCGACCAAGGAACTCGGCCAGAACATGAACCGGGGCATCGTGGCGGCGTTCAACGTGGCCAACGCCAATGGCGGGGTGCACGGCCGGCAGCTCCGCCTCATCGCCGCAGACGACGGTTACGAACCGGCTCGGGCGGCCGAAACAATGAAGCAGCTCTATGAGAAAGACCAAGTTTTTGGAGTCATCGGCAATGTAGGAACACCCACAGCGACAGTGGCATTGCCATACGCTCTAGAGCGCAGGATGCTGTTTTTCGGTGCGTTCACCGGCGCCGGTCTGCTCAGAAATGATCCGCCAGATCGATATGTCTTCAACTACCGCGCCAGTTACGCTGAAGAGACCAGCGCAATGGTGCACTATCTGGTGAAGGTGAAACGGCTAAAGCCGAGCCAGATTGCGGTCTTTGCCCAGGCGGATTCGTACGGCGACTCCGGCTTTGTCGGCGTGACAAAGGCTGTTCGCGCGCTGGGCGGCGATGACAGCGCGGTCTTGCGCCTCAATTACCAGCGCAACACCGTCGACGTGGACGACGCTGTCGAGCAACTCAAAAAGAGCCGCATTCCGATAAGAGCCGTGATCATGGTGCCCGCCTATCGGGCCGCGGCTAAATTCATTGAAAAAACGAAAGATCTCTTCCCGGGGATGATCTACACCAGTGTTTCATTCGTGGGCAGCACTGCGCTGGCTAACGAGCTGATGCTGCTGGGCAAGAGATTCGCAAATGGAGTGATCGTGACGCAGGTCGTCCCTGCGCTTGATGGCCACTCTTCGTTAGTGATCGATTACAAAAATGCGCTCGCCAAATACTTCCCGGGAGAGGCGCCGGATTATGTGTCTCTCGAAGGCTACGTGGCGGCCAACGTGTTGATTGCAGCGTTGAAACAGAATGGTCCTCAACTCGACACCGAAAGACTGGTAGCAACTCTCGAGAATCTCCGCGACCTCGATATTGGGCTCGGCACACCCGTGACTTTCAGCCGATCCGAGCATCAGGGCGTACACAAGGTGTGGGCTACGCAGCTCGACGAGAACGGCCGTTATCAATCCATCGACCTGCAATAGCGTACGCAGGACTGAGCGCATAGGTCGCCCGTCACAAGCGGGCGACCTATGGCGTTGAGATCAACCCGCTGCTGGTCGCAACGATCCAGCGATTGCCCCAGCGAACAATAGAATCAACCTTCCCTATTCCCGGAACCGTATCGCCGCGCGTCACGCGCCAGACTCCACTCGGCCCCTGGACGACTGCCGTTCCGCCAACAACTTCAACAAGCGCCCACCCGGCAATGGTCGTTGGCTTTGTCTCGGGATATGGGGCCTGTATTGCGCGGTCCTGGGGCTCCGCCGATGCCGCTTTCTGCTTGTCATCCGGTTCGACCGCTGCCGCCGTATCGGGTTTTGTCTGTTCTTGTTTGGCGGTGGATTGCTCAACGTTGGTTCGCACATCGGCGAGATCGCGGGCCAGGGCATCAACTTGGCGCGTCACCTCAGCAGAATTCACGCCCGACGGCTGCGGAGCGGAGGTCTCTTTCTCCGTCGTCAACGGTGAGGTCAAGGCGCCGAGCGCCTTCTTGGCTTCGCCGCCAAACTGGAGCCAAGCCAGGGCGGCGCCCACGCCAAACAGGGCCACTACGGAAACGCTGCGAAGATTACGGGATATCCGTCCGCTGCTCATCGACTCGTGGGCGACCTGATCGTCGGCCGATACATGTATGGAGGACTGCGGCCGCATCGCGCCAGAACCCGTTGCGTCCTCTCCCATCCCCAGGGCATGACGTCCAAAATCCGGAACGCGCGCCGGTGGCGCCGCCTCAGGCACTGGTCGGTCGACAACCAGCGACAATCCTTCGCCCTCGTGGCGCTGTTCATTCCGCCCCGCTGAATATGTTGGAGTGCTGTGCGGTTCCGCTCTTGGCAAGTCGTTCGGGACAATGGAAGCGACATCGGGCTCACGGTGTCCGAATTCAGACTCCTTCATTATTTTACCAACGGAGCGAAGCCGCTCCCTGAGCGACTGCACTTCGCTTTTGAGCGCGACGGTCTCGACCTTGTTTGCTTCGCGCTCAAGCTTGAAACGATTTATCATGTCGCTCTTTCGGGCAAGATCGGCAAGCTGACTCGTGTTTTGCTCCTTGAGCTCTTCAACCCCGATCTCGAGCCGCCGTGTCGACATCGCAAACTCGGCGCGCAGCAGATCCTTGTCAGCCTGAATTTCCGCCATCGACTGCGGAATGGAGTTTTCCAGTCGTCGCATGGTCAGCCGCACCGCACGGTCATGAATGAGCGGGGCGACTGCGACCCCTATGAGGGATGCAAAGAGAAAGCCGATCCCGAGATACATGATTGCTTCGATCATTGGCGCGACTCAACAAGACGCGGGGTACACCGCTGGGAACCCCAATTGTAGCAAGCGATCGGCATCCTTGGCCGGCATCCGGATACCGCATTGACTTCCTGGTTAAAGGGGTCCGGGGGCTCAAGCAGCTGGGGCCATTTGGTCGAACAGGCGGCGGCGCGAAGAAACCTGTGTTTCAAGCGCGGCGCTCGGCCTGACTCTGTCGAACATGTCGTCGTTCGAATGTACAAACGTTATTGCGGGGTCATGACATGGTGCTGAAGGAACGCATTCACGCCCTGGCAGACCGCGCTCGAGCCGGGCGCAGAAGCGATGACATGCCGGCACAAGGCGAAGACGACCCCGCCAAACGAGCGGTCATTCACGAATGGGAAAATTGGGCCGCCTTGAATTCGGATTCGCATTCTCCATCGTCCGGATGACGATGCCGGTGTCTGGGTCTCACTTGCTTGCGACCTTGCTAAATTTTTGTGAAATTGTTGCGCAAAGGTATGTCGCTGCCCCTGATCATTCGCCGGATACCGCTATCTATGCTGGCGATGTGGAGCGTCATATCCGGCTCGGCGCCAGACTCTCCAGATCAACTTCTGCGTGTTGGCCTGACCTACAAGTTTCGCTCATACTCACGACGACTACGCAGGTGCCCCGGCGAACTTTGCCGGGGCTTTTTTTGTGCGATCAACCGGTCGCTCAATTTGCGCGACCCCTGCTCATCTCAAATTGCCAAAGTTTGATCACTCCCGGCGGGAACTCACGCTCGCCAGCGCCGGCGCGCCGGCAGGCCTCGGGCCACATATCAAGCAAGGCTTGATCGCGGCGGAACAGTTCGCTTTGCGACACCTCACCGGCCTCAGAACTTGGCCATTGGTCGGCAGCCATTTTCAGCAGCTCTATCAGGGGAGGTATGTCTTTGTCGGTTGTCATGTTTAGCCCCCATCGTTGTTCACGATGGTGAGAATACGGACGCGGAGGCAAAGCGCAGTGTTAGCCGTCACAAAAAGACGCAATTTGGCTAGCCGGATGCGCACGGTATAGAGCTACCCACCCTCGGAATCAGGCGCTAGGTTCAGCCGATCCGCAGCAGGCCTTTGGCGTATCGCTTCCATCGCCGTACGTAGATATCGGCGCCCTCGCGGATCATCGCTATGGCCTTTTCGTCAAGCTCGCGAATGGCGCGTGCCGGGGTGCCCACGATCAACGAATTGTCCGGAAAACTCTTGCTTTCCGTGACCACGCTTCCGGCGCCCACGAGCGAGTTTTTTCCGATTTTCACGCCATTGAGCAGGATGGCGCCCATCCCAATCAACGAATTGTCGCCGATTGTGCAACCATGCAGGATCACGTTGTGCCCGATCACGCAATCGTCGCCGATCGTCATTGGAAATCCTGGATCGGTATGCAGCGTGGCATTGTCCTGAATCTGTGACCGCTCGCCCAACTC
>JBKPLN010000055.1:0-3826 GCA_046731635.1 Pseudomonadota bacterium
GTCTTGACTGGCTCGCTCTTGGCGTCAGCCGACTTGTCGTCTTCCGACATGCCCTTCTTGAAGGCTCTGATGCCGGACGCAAAATCGCCCATCAGGGAAGAAATTTTTCCGCGCCCGCCAAACAGAACCAGCACGACCGCCAGCACGATGATCCAGTGCCATATACTCAGGGAACCCATCCTTTATCCTCCGCAGCGACGGCTTTCGGCTCGTCCCGCCATGATTTCGATCAGAACCTAGGCTCGGCAGGCGGCAAAAACAAGGACCCCGCACCCGGTCAAAGGGCCGCGTGATTGGAGGAATTTACCTTAATTCCCGGCCGTTATTTCTCTGATCGCACCGGCGGGGCGAGGCCCAGATCGAGATCGCCAGGTTCGAGCGGGTCCTCATCGTCGCGCAAAGTTGAGACGTCGGAGGGGACCGGTACCGCGAAGCCGGCCGGCAGGTTGCCCTCCAGAAGGCCGGCGCCCTTGAGTTCCTCGAGCCCCGGCAGGTCACCAACTTCTTCCAGGCCGAAATGCGACAGGAACGCTTCTGTCGTTCCGTAGGTGATCGGGCGACCCGGCGCCTTGCGGCGGCCGCGCGGCCGGATCCACCCGGTCTTGAGCAATACGTCGAGTGTGCCCGCCGCAGTGACAACGCCGCGGATTTCTTCGATTTCCGCGCGGGTAACGGGCTGATGATAGGCAACGATTGCCAGCGTCTCGGTGGCGGCACGCGAAAGCTTGCGCGTCTCGACGACCTGCTTTGTCAGCAGCCACGACAGGTCGACGGCGGTGCGGAACGCCCATTTCTTGCCGACCTTGACCAGATTGACGCCGCGGCTCGCGTATTCATCGCGAAGTTGCGTGAGAGCATTCTTGACGTTGACTCCGCTGGGAAGCCTGCGCGCCAGCATTGCCTCGTCGAGCGGCTCGCCTGCGGCGAATAAAAGAGCCTCGAGGAGCCGCAGTTCTTCCGGCCGTGACGCCGGAGCCGGCGCGGCCTCGGCGGCCGGCTCATTGTTTTGCACCACCACGAGCTTCTTGGCCGCTCCCGGCATGGACAACTTCCCCTTATGCTTTTTCTTGCGCGTCATGCGTCGTTGCATTTCCAATCGCGCCGACCCGCTTGCGCATGTAGAGCGGCGCGAATGACTCTCTTTGGTGAATTTCGGCACGCCCCTCGCGCACGAGCTCGAGCGCGGAGGCGAATGAAGAGGCAAACACCGTTGCGGCAAGCGCCGGTTCAACGACATAACTGATCAAAAATTCGTCTATGCGCGACCAGTCCGTCGACTGGCCCATCAATCGCTCCAGCGCCGACCGCGCTTCGGCCAATGACCATACCGAGCGCTGCTTGAATCGCACGCGCGACAGGGCGCTGCGCGACCGTTGCGTGGCATAGGCGGACAGCAAATCGTAAAGCGTTGCCGACCATTCCGGCTGCTTGATCTCGTCAATTGGTTCAGGAAGTCCGCGCGGAAAAATGTCCCGATTAAGTTGAGGGCGGTCCATCATCCGTGTTGCAACGTCGCGAATTGCTTCAAGCCGGCGCAGGCGATGAGCCAGGGCAAGCGCCATCTCCTCCGCGCTCGGCCCCTCGCCTGACTCCACGTCGGGCAGCAGCAGGCGCGACTTGAGATAGGCAAGCCACGCCGCCATCACGAGATAATCAGCGGCGAGTTCGAGACGTAATTGCCGCGCTGCCTCGATGAAAGACAAATACTGGTCGGCAAGTGCCAAAATCGAGATCTTGGCGAGATCCACTTTTTGCTGCCGCGCAAGCATCAGCAACAGGTCGAGAGGCCCTTCGAACCCCTCGACGTCGACGATCATCGCCGGCTCGGTTGTGCCGCGGTCAGCGCCAAGGGTGGCGTCGAATTCCTCGGTGCTCATGAGACGGTCTTCCGTTGCGACGAGGTTCGCTGGTCGCCCGCGATCTGCGCGAATATCCTGCGTGCAGCATGCGTGTCGAATTCCTCAGGTGCCGAGCGGGCGGCAAGCGCGGCATCAGCCCGAATTGCAGAATCGCCTGTATGTTCCGGCGCTTCCGCCGCGACCGCCTCCATCTCGCGCATGTCGCCATTGCAATGAAGGACGACATCGCACCCCGCGCTCAGCGCGGCACGACTACGCTCGGCGATGGTGCCCGAGAGGGCATTCATCGAAATGTCGTCGGTCATCAGGAGGCCTCGAAATCCGATAAAGCCGCGAATCACTTGCCTCACCATTGTGACCGAAGTGGTGGCCGGCGCGACCGGGTCGAACGCACTAAACACAACATGTGCGGTCATGCCGATCGGCAGGCTTGCGAGTGCGCGGAAGGCCGCAAAATCGGTCTCTTCAAGTGTTTTCCGATCTGTATCGACCACGGGCAGCTTGTGGTGACTATCCGCATTTGCCCGACCGTGGCCTGGGAGGTGCTTGAGGACCGGAAGGACGCCCCCGGCCTGAAGTCCCTCCGCGATCGCCTTGGCTATAGCGGCGACCTTGCCGGCTTCGCTGCCATAGGCCCGGTCGCCTATGACCTGATCGCTGCCCGCCAACGGTACGTCTCCCAAGGGCAGGCAATCCGCATCGATTCCCACCGGTCTAAGGTCGGCAGCGATCAAATGGCCCGCAAGCCGGGCCGCAGCAATGCCGGAGGCCGGATCGCGGTCGTAAATCTCCCCGTAACGCGCTCCTGGCGGATACACAGGCCAGTACGGCGGTCCAAGCCGTTGGACGCGTCCACCCTCCTGATCGACGAAAACCGGCGCGTGCCAGCCGACGCAATCGCGGAATGATTGAGTGAGTTCCGTTAGTTGATCCGGCGTACTCACGTTCCGCTTGAAGACTATCAGGCCCCAAGGCTGACTGTCGCGGAGGAACGAGCGCTCACTGGCAATAATGCTCACGCCTGCCAGGCCCGTGATGAACGCGCGCGCCGCCATTGCGGCGGATTAGCCCGCGTCCGGCGCCAGGGTCAAGTTTGGGCTCGTTAATTCCTCGGGACCAGGCACTGGCCACCCGCGGCCTTGAGGCTCGAGCACCATTCGCTTGCTTCGTTGGCGCTGGCGAAGGGCCCAATCATGGCGCGGTAGTAAGTTCCCTTTGCCCCCAGATCGGCCTTTTGGATCGACAATTCGCGCCCGTTGAGCTGGTTCGGATACTTGGCCTGGAGACTGCGATATGCCGCCTGGGCCTCACCCTCGCTGCGCTGCGACGATACCTGGACAAAGTTGCCGCTGCCCGGGGAACTGCTGGTCGCGGGAGCGGCCTGCGGCGGAACTGCGGCCGTCTGGCTGGGCTGAGCCCGTTCCTGGGTCCGTGCCGGTGACCCCTCCGGCGATAACGATAGCGGCCCATTGGGTGCCGGGGTTGCCTGGCGTACCGGCGGCGCGCCGCGTGCCGGAGCGACCGAATTCGCACTCGGCTCCGGTTCGGATATCGAATTATCAGCCGAAGGACGCTGTGCAGGGGCCGCTGCCCTCGGAGCTTGTGCCGGTGAACGGTTTGGCGGTGCGGCCGCGACCGCCGTCACACCCTGCGGCATCGCATCGCCTGGCTGATCCGGGCGGATCGCGATCGTCCGCACCTTCTTCGGCTCGCTTCCAACTACGCCGCTGCCCAAGGCCGACTGCTGCACGGCCGGAGACAAGACGACCGTCGCAGGCTTATCGATTGGCTGCTCCTCGCGCGAGACCAGTTTTTCGCTCTGGCCGCGTTCGTTGACGCGTTCGGTAATTAATTTACTCGATTGCGCATCTTTACCGGCCGCCGCCGGAACGATCTTGGTCCTGTCTCTTATACACATCTGACGCTGCCGACGATAACAGAGTAGTGGGGGGGGGGGGGGTGGGGGG
>JBKPLN010000056.1:0-2737 GCA_046731635.1 Pseudomonadota bacterium
ATCGGCATATGAGGGGGACCGAATGCCCGAAGAGCGCGCCTGTTGTCGCCATGTTGTCATGGCGCACGGATGATCGCGCACATCGAGAAGCAATGCATTGAATTGTCGAGATTATAGCCAGTTAAGCCAACCGGTGACGTACCGCTTGGCCCAAGCAAAGCTGCAGCGTGCCAGCCATTTCGAAATATCTACGATGCGAAGGAACATAAGGCTGTTTGATAACAAGTCCGCCGAATTAATCGGCCATCAGGCACGCACGCGCGTCGAGCGCGAAGCGACACAGAAGGGAATTTCCCGCGTACAGCTAGCCGTGCAGCTACCGTGTAGCTACGTGCAGCTACCGTGTAGCCCACTCCCCTGCCTACCCTCTTGGGAGTGGTACGCCTGCACGCAGGCTGTACCAACTCCTAGGGCAAGAGGTCAGGCATAGGCACGGCGGCAGCCTCCACCAGAGTCCGCTAAGGGCCAAATGGCGGACATGGCGCCGCGTCGATATTGAGAAGCCTCGGTCGCTCAGGCAGACCGGCTTCAATTAGTAATTTTCGCAGAGGGGTCGGCATCGTCTGGATAGCGATAGGTCTCCGACTTCAAGAGTTTGGAGACGGTCAAGTCTGGAGAAATGCTAATAGCTGTCCAAACTCGATTGGTAGCCACCGTAATAGCCACCGTAGTTTCCACCGTCGTAGCCAGGGTTGCGACGGTAGGCTCGTCGGTAATGTCGGCGCGCGTGCCTTTGGTAGTAGTAAACCTTATGTAGCTCAGGCGCGGGAGCACTTGCGCCTACTAGATTTCCGCTTATTGGCACTGCCGAGGCACCGGTTCCGCCAAGTCCAATGCCAGCCGCGGCGACTGCTGCCAGAATGTATATTCGCATTTTAGACACTCCGTTTGATTTCTACGTGCTGGTATGTCCCCAAAAAATGAAGTTCATCTTGCGACCCTCTGTTTGCGGATTCCAGAGTAGAATATCTAACTTGCCGAGTTCGGAAGCGAGTTGGACCCTGGTCCAATAAACGAGGCGATCCGCTTCGGGTCAAAAGCGGACATTTGCACTGCAATAGGCGATGTCCGCTTTACCCCCGAAAGCGGACATTCGTCGGCGCTCACGGCATATGCGCTACGGGCGCGTGGCGTCCGCCAATAGAAAGCAAAACACCGCGGCTGTAAGCTTGTGATTCCGCCGTCCACAATCAGCTGGCCGCAGTGTGTCGCGGCGGGCGCGGATAAAGAAGCCAGCTTTCGAGCGCGGCAAGAACGGCAACGATGACGCCAATGACGATGTGGACATACATCGCCGTAGTTCCCGCAAAACCGACCACCCAGGGCGAAACCAAGACCCACACGCCCATGATTAGATTGAGCCATTCCTCCCAGACGGTAAACGCGGCCAATGCGGCAATAGATATCGCCGCAATGACAATCCCAAAGACAACGGCGTTCTGCGACGCAGCGCCACTAGGGAAGCCAAAGATCCAAGGCGACGCCAAGAGGATTACTCCAAGGACGAGATTGGCGACGTCGCAAAGCTTTGCATTGCTCCATTCATTCATGACGTCCTCCTTTTTGTACTAAGCCGCTTCCAGCGTTGATCGCGCCGACCACAGCATCGCTGGATGTCTTCAATGCGCACCGCTGGGCAAATTGAGGACAATGCCGCCAAGTCCAACGAGGCGGCGATCAGACGCTAACCGTAAAAAGCGTGGTCCACATGGTCCCAGGCTCCGCGATAGAGCAAACGCGGGCGGACGGCTCGGTGGCCTCTAACGCACAAGGGGTCAATCGGTTCCATGGGTTGAACCGGGGCCGTTGGAGCAGGCTAAAGCGGACATCAGCCTGGCGAGCGCATGTCCGCTTTGGGTCATAAGCGGACATTTGCAGTGCAATGTCCGCTGTACTCCTGAATGCGACCGTAAAAGCCGACATCGCCTTATAGGACGCCTAGGATCATTCGGGCGCAGCGGACCGCTTAGATAGCGGGATATGACTCAATGAATCCCGCCTATGCCGGTCGCGGCAGCGGTCTCGCGAATCGAAATGTCGCAGCGGTTATCCTCGTTGAATTTATCAATGGCGATCAACCGCTTTTGCAGCGCCTCGGCGTCGGCAATCGACATCGTGGTGCTGATCCGGTGAGGAAACAAAAATTTCGTGCCATCCGAGTCCGTTAAGGAGGCGCCCAGATAATACATCGCGGTAGTTTTGAGCGTAACCGGCTGGAAATCGTTCGGGACCACCATGCGGTAGTGATTCGCGGCGGCTTCAAAGAACCCCAGCCCCACCATGAGCGCAAAATAGTGCGGTTCCTCGTACTCGGCAAAAGGCAAAGCGGCGGCGACGGCACGCCTGCTCCTCCGTAAGCGTGAAATGAAATCGATGGCCCACAGCCCAAAGTGAATGAGTTCGCCATACAAGACGCCATTATAGAGCTCGCCATCTGGTCCTTCGCCGGCTGCGTCCCAGGCCGCTTGTACCTTATCGGCAGCGGCGACCCATTCGCTTAAAAACTTGGCGTCGCATCCCGGCCCCTCGACAACAACGGCCGCCGCGTCGCACTCGATCATCGCGGCCTCGATCATAGGTTCTTCGCGAAGAGTTTCTTCGCTCAAAGCTTCTTCATCAGGTCCCATCGTGCCCACCTTTTCATACGACGAGTATTTTTCAATTTGAACTTGGCGCTGCCCCCAAAAGTAGCGCTCTAGGATGTCCGTTAATCCGTCACCTTGGCGGTGCGGATTCC
>JBKPLN010000057.1:0-2051 GCA_046731635.1 Pseudomonadota bacterium
GTGCAGACAAGGGATAACCCTTCACACTTGCCGATGCGCCGGTGAAAAGAATGGCGCCATGTCCGTTAGGGACCATGCGACGCGATGCCTGCTGCGCAACCAGAAAGCCTCCGTACGCGGTGACGGCGATAGCTTTCGCAACATCGGCAGGAATCAAATCTACGAATACACCGCGCGTGCGGTGGCTTGCATTATATACGACAACGTCGGGCGCGCCGCAGTCGTGCTCCACCGCGGTAAATAGCCCAGTCACATCATCTGGACTAGCGCGTCACATGCATAGGCCGTGGCGCCCGTTTCTTTGCAAAGCGCAGCGAGTTTGTGAGTTCGCCGAGCTGCCAAGGCGACGCGGATGCCTTCGCGGGTGAATAGCCTTGCCAACGATGCGCTCAAACCCTCGCCAGCACCGACGATCAATGCTGTCTCATACTTTATAGTCATGAAGAGCCTCCACTATTACCGATCTTATTCGGCGGGCAGGATCAGGTTGGGGCTGCCACGACGGGTCCGCTAGTCCTCAAAAAATGGACGTTCATCAAGGCGATTGACATGGCCGTTTGACCCCGATAGCGCACATCGATGATCGCAATGTCCGCCAAGGGTCAATAACTGACAATGCCACTGGGATTGATCGTACCGTGGGCCAGAGGTACGGTCCGCTGTGTTACGGTGATAAAAGGTGGGGCCGCGATCACGGAGTGAACGGGATGAGCACAACAGTTGCCGAGACGCTGACGGGCAGAGAACGCTTGACCAGAGTATGCAAATACTTTGTCAGGCGAGTGTTGTTCCCGATCGGCGTTCTCTGCCCATTTGCGTATTTCTTTCCAAAGATCGCAATCTTTTACCTCGCATGCGGCGCCTATGACGTCAGCCGTAATAAGGGGCTGAACCTGTCGACGGTTCGGCGCTATTTCATTGGCAACGGATTCGGGACCTGGCTCCTGTCGCCATTCAATATTTTGCTGGATCTGCTGTCGCTGCCGTACATCAACAAAGGCGTCTATCGGCTGGAGGATCTACCGCCCTCTTATCAGGACGAGGTGAAGCGTCTGATATCAATTGCGAAAGACCAGAACCTTGTCGGTCAATTGGAAGAACGCGCTAAAGAATTTCCGCGAACAATGGTTTTCTTCCGCTGGTATGGCATCAACGTCGACACCGTCGTGAATATTCCTGCGTTTCATGAACCATGGAAATACATTCAGACGATCGGGGTCTCTGTCTTCAATAAAAAGGTCTCCACTTCGAAGCATTTTGGATACCTGCGCGCCTCGATGCGAATCCTGTACAACCTGAACGACATGAAAGATCGTTCCGCCTACATCGAGGTCGGAGATAGGATCAACTATTGGTGCGACAACAAGCTGTTCATATTCGATGATACGCTCCTGCACTATTCCGCCAACGAAACCAATCAAACACGCTATTGCCTGTTCGTCGACATCGTTCGCCCGACGCCATTCCCTGCTGTCATGCGCGCCGTTGTTTTTGGTGTTCGACTTCTGACGCAAAGCTTTAAGTTTATCTATTACAACAAATGGAAAATTCTCGAACGATAAATGAGGCGAACCGGCGCGGACTCAGCCCCAGTCTTGCGATTGCGAAATTCCCGTTCGCCATTTAAAGCGCGAGTGGAATCTGCACTCAGGTCAGAACCGACGTGACCTTCTAACGTCCGCTGGAACTGCCAATGCTGCTCCTGCTGGAGCCGCTTATGGACGTAGCACTGGATCCGGTCGTTGACGTGCCGGTAGAGCCGACCACCGGCGCGCTAGGCGCGGCTGGCGCAGCGGAAATTGCACGACCAAGAGGAACCCAAGCGACAATGCTGAAACGTGATTGCTGGGTGAAATGGCGGCGCTCACAGCGCCGGCCAGGATAAGTAGTGCATAGCAAGCGAATGCAGGTGCGTTGATTTCAATCACACCGAAAACAAAAGCCAACAGCGTTAGTGCAGGAAAAATAAAGAGATTGAGCGGAAATAGACCATCCGTCCCAGGCAACGCGATCTTTTGAAGGAATACTGCGCAAAGCAGAGTAGCATGCAC
>JBKPLN010000058.1:0-2560 GCA_046731635.1 Pseudomonadota bacterium
GGAATACCCCACATCCAGAACCAGAAGACGAGCGAGATGATGACGAGGACGGGATTTAGGGTGAACCGTTTGGCTAGAAGCAACGGCGTTACTGTCTCGCCCTCGATCAGATGAAATCCAAAATAAAGCCCCGCCGGAAGCAGCGCTAGCCAGAGTGTGTCGTGGGTCAACAGGCCAGCGAACAAAAAGATCAATATGCCCAAAGCAGTGCCGAGGATCGGCACATAGTTCAGCAAAAAGGCCACCGTCCCCCAGAGTATCGGGTCGCCCACTCCCGTGAACCACATCGCCAATGCCGTAGCGATACCGACCGCCGCGTTCATGATCGTGATCGTGACCAGATACGCGGAGATGTCGCTTTCGATTTGCTGCGAGATTTCTACGACTTGGCGCTTGCTCCTAAAGCGCGGCAGTATCTCGACGAGGCGGTGCAGGAAAATATCGCCATACACGAGAAGGAAAAAAAGAAACAGCACCGTCGTGAAGAAACCGCTGGCAAAGTTTCGGGTCCCCGTGAATAGCTTCGACAGAAGAGTTGGGCCTTGCGCCGGCGCTGCGACAGTTGGTGATGGCCCCGTTTCTCCAAAATCTTCTACCTGTCGCAAAAACCGTTGCAGTGTATCGACGGGCTCTCGCATGAAACTCAGCCGCTCCTGAAGCCGAGGAATGCCCTCTGGAAGCTTGGCTGCCCACGTGCCAGCGGGGCTGGAAATGGCCGTACCCAAGCCGACGACCGTTCCAAATAGCGCAAGGATCAGCAGCAGCGCCGCGATTATCCGCGGTACGTGCAATCGCTCCAATATGCGAAAGGCTGGCTGGAGGAGGAGCTTGAGAACGATAGCAAAGACAAATGGCAATATGATCTCGCTCGCAATATAGGCTGCCGCCAGCAGCGCAAGGGCGAATAGACCACCAAGGAATATAACTTTCGGATCTGAGGGCAGAGGCAAGTCCTCCGGCACTTCTGCCGGCGACACGACGGTCTTCTGGTCGGTAGGTGCCATGTCCGAAACAGGACTGGGACAAAACCAAAACTGTCGTCAGTTCAAAGTTTGCCGAGCAAAACCAGGATCAACACGATAACCAGCACGAGGCCAAGGCCGCCGCCACCATAGTAGCCGGTCCCGTAAAACGGGCCGCCACCCCAGCCGCTAAAGCCGCCGAGTAGCGCAATAACTAAAATTATCAGGATGATGGTTCCGATCGACATGATAACTCCTCCAGCCCATTAAAATCTTTCAAGCAAGCGAGGCCGCCGAAGCGGCCTCTCTCTTTTGTCGAGCGAAGCGGATGGAGCGGGCGTTACTGCTTCTCGCCACCGCCGCCCTGCTTGGTACCGCCTTGTGCACCACCCTCTGCCTTGCCGCCACCGCCCTGGGCCTTGGGGCCGCCTTGTGCACCATCCTGCACCTTGCCGCCTCCTGTGGGCGGCGCGCCACCTTTGATTTCTCCGCCGCCCTCCGATCCCGCTCCAGTTGTGCTGCGACGAATGGCGGTGCCGCCACCGACGTCCTTGCTCGGGCCTTCGGTCTTTTCACGAACCGTCGATTTACTGCGGACCGTCGTGCCCTCCCGGACGGTCGTGCCGCCGTGCCCGTAGCGCTTCTCCGCGGGTCCGTAGTTCCAGCCCTGCCAGCCATATTCGCCGCCCCAGCCGTGGTTACGTCGGTGGGCAAAGCCGCAACGATACCAGCCGGCACCGTGCCAGCCATCGAAATAGAAACAATAGCGGCGGCCTTCGACGATGTAGACCGCAGCCCTTTGTATCACGTCGGTAGCATCGAGCGCAGGCTTTACTCCGGCGCCGATGTTGATCGACATGGCATGCCCACTACTCGCGCTCAATGCGAGTGCCGCAGTGGTCGCGCAAACGTAAAGTGATTTAAGCATTGCTTCCTCCAAGACCTAATTATCCATGGCCGAACCTGTTCCTTTGATGGGGAACTGTCTGATCAAAACTGACCACTCTGGGGACTACGCGCTAATATGGTTGACGAGACGGTGTGGACGTTCGCTCAAATTAACGTGTTAAATCAGCCCACGTGGATTCTAATACCGGGCATTAGTCCTCTTAAATTACATCTCTCATAGCTAAGACGGGGCGGTCGTTTGGGGGCGGCTCGCGCCCGCTCCGCGCTCAGGTGTGGAAAGAACTCGTCGTGGTTTTTATGCGCTTGCTCATTGGGAGCCGTCGCCGCACTACTTGGCTAGCCCCTATCTAGGTAGGCCGCCCGCATCGGATAAAGCGGTTAAACTGAATACTCTTATGAACCGGATTTCTGGCGCTGTAACAGCAGGCTGTAATGTCCGCTCTTGGCACATAGCGGACATTCCGATTGCGCCAACGGTTGTCCGCTATTGGACCAAAGCGGACAAAGGCGGAAATTAGCCGGGGGCCGTTTGTCCGCTAATGACCCAAAGCGGACATCGGCCGCGCTTCGCGCTGGGCGCGAAATGACGGCGTGTGGGTTTCCTATCCCTGCAAGATCGTGCGACGCCGCTATAACGTACGTAGCTCGTAGAGGATCATCGACTCGATATAGAACGAGCGCTCATAGGC
>JBKPLN010000059.1:0-9422 GCA_046731635.1 Pseudomonadota bacterium
GCGGAAGTCCGTCAAAAGGAAATTCAGTACTCCAGCAGGACCCGCGCGGCGACGGAACCGCTCTCTGCAGCAGCAGCGCTATTCGTTCAAATGGTGGGCGCTGTTTCCCTCTGACAAAAGGTTTTTGGGCATCTAACGTACTCGTCATGGCAGTCCTCGATAAAACAGACACACCGATTGTTATTCCCGAATGACCTATCGCTTATACAGCATAGCATGGTCGGAAATACGGGCGGCGCTTCCTAGGACTTCGGATGACTTTGTCGCCATCGCATACGTCGTAATCGTCATCACCGCCGCCGCGGCTCTTGTCTGTGCGGACAAGGGTGGAGGTGGCGTCGGGTCATGTTAAGCCACGCGCAGTGACGCTGATATGGCTGCTGGCCGCCTGAGAATCGCCACCCTGGCGGAACCCCCGTCGTTGGCTAATGACCCAAAGCGGACATTGCCTTGTGGACAGTTTCCCGCAACGACGCCATTCTTTGCGCGGTCGAAGGCCGACTTTTGAGAAGCGATGAAACCCATTAGTCCGGGCACTTCACGTAAGAGCCGTGAGGACGAGTTCCCGTTAGGTGGGGGCGAGATGGGCGCGCTCGTCCGTGCGCTAGATTGGTCCAAGACAAGCTTGGGACCGATCTCCGGTTGGCCTGCGCACCTCAAAGCCACTATCAGCCTTATGCTGCCTGCCCAGGCACAGATCGTGCTGTTCTGGGGTCCAGAGTTCGTAGCTTTGTACAACGACGCCTACGCGCCGACGATTGGTAACAAACATCCAAGAGCACTTGGTCGGCCTGCGCGGGAGAATTGGGCGGAGCTGTGGGACGATCTTGAGCCGCTGCTGCGGCGCGTTCTCGAGACAGGCGAGACAGTGTTTGCCAAGGATCGCCCCTTCTACATCGAGCGGCACGGCTATCCGGAGAACGTGTACTTCGACATCTCCTACTCGCCTGTTCGGGATGAGGCGGGAAAGGTCGGGGGCGTCCTTTGCATTGTGGGCGAGACGACTGAGCGAGTTGTTGCGCAAGAACGTCAACGCCTGCTTCTTCGGGAGACGAACCACCGGCTGAAGAACTTGTTCGCCATGATCGACGCATTGATCAGCTTGAGCGTCCGCTCAGCCCGGACGCCGCAAGAGTTTGCCCAGGGTCTTCGTGGTCGGATCGCTGCGCTTTTGCACGCTAAGGAACTGGTCCGTCCGGGGATCATGGGTACAGAACACGCGGCAAGCGAGCGCACGACTGTAGATGCGCTCGTACGAACGATTTTGCAACCCTATGACGAGGACACCTCTCGCGAACGCATCAGTGCAAGCGGACCTGATGTGATGGTCGGCGTGACGGCTGTGATGAGCCTTGCCTTGGCGCTCCATGAGACCGCGACAAATGCAGTCAAATACGGAGCACTTTCGGAACCGAATGGCGCGATCCACATCAAGTGGGAGACGCAGGGTGATGAACTCCGTCTTGAGTGGGAGGAGACCGGTGGTCCCGTGATTGTTGTCAGTCCAAACGCTCTCGGCTTTGGTAGCGTTCTTACCGAACGCAGCATCATTGGTCAGCTTGGAGGCAAGATCGAGTACGACTGGCAACGGAGCGGCCTCAAGTTGAGGATAACGGTTCCATTGGATCGACTTTCGGTTTGAAACTAGCGCGATAGGTTGCGACGGCAGCATTTTTTTGGATGTAGTTCTTAGCTGAATTGATCGCTCTGGCGATCCAATCTTCCATTACGTCATCTCAAAAATCATGAGATGATTATGGCATGCACGACTGCTGTTTCAATCATTTCACCAAATAAAATCGTGACCGACCATGGAAGGTAGAATTTCTTTAAACATTCGTCACGGAGGAGGACGCCGCCTGCCTCAGATCAAGTTGCTTCCGTCACACATGACCCAAAGCTAGCGTAATCCGAACTGGCCTTTATTTATCAACTCCGCCACGTTTTTGCTGTTCATCAAGGGACATTTATCGGCGCTCACAATTAAGTCGCTTTGAGCCGAAGCGGTCGCTTGATCCGTAAGCTAAACCTTAAACGATTCATTGTCCGCTTTCGGGGGTAAAGCGGACATCGGTCAGACATGCCGGTTTGTCTGTCTATGACTCAAACCGGACATTCTCATCGCGGTTCCGATCGCTCGTCCGTCGCAGCATTGAATGACACACTTGCACGCTCACACGCGTACGAGCTCCTTCCCCTTATTGGCGGCCACGAAGCCATTGAAAACCTCGTTGATCTGGTCCCATGACTTCAGCTTCTTCATGTTGTCGAGCCAGCGCTTGATATTGGGGTAGGCAGAGAGGTCGCACCCGACCAGCTCCCCGATCGACACGACAGCGGCGCCGAAATAGTCGGCAATGGAGAGTTCGTTGCCGCAGAGATATTGGTTTTTCGGTCCGATCCAGTGGTCGTTGAGAATCTGCAGCCAATTCTTGGCGCCTTGCTGGCCCCAAGCGATGGCGCCGGCGTGCGCTTCGTCGCTCCGTCGTTTGTGGTGCGGAAAGAGCTGCGGATAGATCAATCCGTAACCGAAGTCGCGATAGAATTGAGTATTGAGCCAGTCCATCACCTCGTTGACTTTGGCGCGCTTTTTCAAGTCTTTCGGGTAGGACGGCAGGGCATATTTGTCGGCGAGATACTTTAGGATGGCTGAACTTTCCGTTAGGCGAAGATCACCATCCTCAAGCATCGGCACCATCCGGTTGGGATTGAGCGAGGCATACGGTTCCTGATAGTGGGCGCCTTTGAGGATATCGACCATCTCCTCATCACATTTGATGGAGTTCTCGGCAATGAACAGCCTTACGGGGCGGGTAGCGGTCGATACCGGATGCATATAGAGTTTCATTGTCACATCTCCCATTTTTTGCTGCCAAACGTATATGTGCACCACATACGCTTAGCGTGTTAGGCGCGGTGCTACACCTTCGCGCCACAACTGATAGAACGAGCTGAAGTCTCGTCAACAAGCTTACCAGCCGGTGAGGGCCCGTGTATCGCCGGCAGCACTTGCGTCGCGAGCAATTCGATCGACCTTGCAACCTTCGTGTATGGCAGGCCACCGATGTCGACTTGGCCGAGAAACCGATCATGAGCAAATAGCTCGCGCTCGTACATGAGTTTATCGATGATCTGCTGCGGGCTGCCGACGAGGATCGGACCGCCGGGCCCGGCGCGCTTTTCGTAGATGTCACGAGGGACTTCGCCAGAGAGGTTAGCGCGCGGCGCGTGTTCGCGGAAATAGGCGCTGTAATGGGGGTAGAACTCATCAAGGGCAGTCTGCGAGTCTTTCGCCACATGGACATGCGTTGCTATGGCGACCTTCAGCGTGCTTGCGTCGTGTCCTCGTTCAGCGTGACGTTGCCGATAGGCGGCGATTTGGTTGACGAAGTTGGCGGGCGGCTGGGAAATGTTCGCAAGGATGACCGGCAAGCCGAGTTCGCCCGCCCGCAGCGCGCTTTCTGGATTGCCACCAACGCCAAGCCAGATTGGCAGTTTGCTCGCTGGCCGCGGTGAAATTTGAGAGTTGCTCAGCGACGGGCGGAAGCGACCATTCCAAGTGACGCGCTCGCTGTCGCTTAATTTGAGGAGGAGTTCGAGCTTTTCAGCGAAAAGGGCGTCGTAGTCCGCGAAGTCATCGCCGAAGAGCGAAAAGGATTCGATGTAAGCGCCGCGGCCGGCGATCAGCTCGGCGCGGCCGCCGGAAAGGAGGTCCACGGTCGCGAAGTCCTGAAAGACCCGGACAGGATCGAGGGTCGAGAGGATTGTAACGGCGCTGCTCAGACGGATGCGCTTCGTGCCGCCCGCGATCGCAGCCATCACGACTGCCGGCGATGAGATCGGGAGGTCCAAGCGGTGGTGCTCGCCGACGCCAAACACGTGAAGGCCGGTCTCGTCGGCGAGCTTTGCGGCGGCCAGGATCTCGGCGTAACGCTGTTTAGTGCTGATCGCGTGGCCGGTGTTCGGATCGGGGGTAATGTCGCCGAAGGTGTAGATGCCTAGTTCCATAATGCTTCCTGCGGTAACTGGTATTCGTTTTGACCGCCGTGTCTGGGCCTTCGACCTCAAGGCCAACATTGCTCAACTATCAATTCCCCACCACAGAAGCACTTCCAAATTCGCAACATGAAAACGCCGCCACTTCCTCTTTATTCATGAGAGGCTCGCGGCCGCGAATGTCCGCTTTCGGGGGTAAAGCGGACATGTCCTCCCGCAATGCTGCGAACGCGCGAGTCAAATTGATCAACCATTTAAAATCCAGATCACACGCCAGGCCAATCGGGACTCCGGTTTGGAAGGTCGCTATCCTAGCGATGATTAGTGGAGGTCATAATGAAGCGTTGGAGATCTCTATTGATTGTTGCCGGACTAATAGCGTGCCCCACCTTCGCGGAGGCGCTGCAAGCAACTCCGGAAGCATGTCGAATTGAGAACTGCCGTCGTCAAGCGCGAGAAGCGAAGTTGACTGGTCTAAGACGTTATCGCTTCATTCGGGACTGCCGCAAGAAAATACGTTTTGTTTGCTATGGTAATTTGTGAGCGCGGTTGAGTCTTTACTAACTGTTATGTATCTGAGGCATGTTGTGGCGTTCGCGTACATCATGACCACGGAGCCGATCGTGCCATCCCAGCCCCTGCGCCGCGTCGTCAGCTTGATCGCCAGCGCGACCGAGATCGTGAGCGCGCTAGGGCGTAACGACTGGCTCGTCGGTCGCAGCCACGAGTGCGACTTCCCGCCGGAGGTCGTGCGCCTGCCCGCACTCACGGCGCCCAAGTTCAAGGTGGAGGGCACCAGCGCCGAGATCGACGCCCGCGTGCAGCAGATCGTGCGCGACGGCCTCTCGGTCTATCGCGTCGACGGCGACGCGCTCAAGGCGCTTGCCCCCGACATCATCGTCACGCAGGACCACTGCGAAGTGTGCGCGGTGGGCCTCGCCGATGTCGAGGCCGCCACCTGCACCTGGACAGGACACGCGGTCGACATCGTCTCGCTTAAGCCCGACTCCCTGGCAGACACCTACGCCGACATCAGCCGGGTCGCGCGCGCACTCAGTGCCGCGGAGGCCGGCGAAACCCTAGTGAGCGACATGCGGCGCCGCATCGCGGGTGTCGGCGAGCGAACGGCCCGCCGCGGCAGGCCGCGCGTCGCCTTCATCGAATGGGTCGAGCCGCTGATGGCGGGCGGCAACTGGATGCCGGAGCTGATCGCGGCGGCTGGCGGCCACAACCTGTTCGGCGAAGCCGGCAAGCATTCCGACTGGATGCAGTGGTCGGAGCTGATCTCTGCCGACCCGGACGTGATCATCGTCGCGCCCTGCGGCTACGGGCTGGAGCGCTGCCTCGAGGAGTTGCCGCTGCTCCAAGCCAAGCCAGGCTGGGCCAGCCTGAAGGCCGTACGCGAAGCCCGCGTCTACTTCGCCGACGGCAACGCCTACTTCAACCGCCCCGGCCCCCGCCTTGCCGACAGCGCCGAGATGCTGGCCGAGATGCTGTGGGACGGAAAGCAGGAGGGGATCGGCTGGGTGCGGCGCTAGGCAGTCTCATGGGCGGTCGCGGTTCTGGTGGACATAATTCAAAGGGTAAGCTTTGCCCCCCGGAAGCGGGACATGTGCAGCGCAATTAACCACCCACGGCCCAGTGCAGGAACACGACGATAGTGATCGTAGAAAGTGCAAACCCACACGACGGCCATCCGGCCGCATCCGTCAAGATAGCGATATCATAGAGAGCTAAGTCATGTGCATCGGCTCTCCTCGTCAGTGAACGGCGTGAATCGCATGCTTGGCGTGGCGCGGTTTATCTCGATACCATCGCGAGACACGTCGCTACACGTTCATTCCGGCGGCGGAGGGGTCTTGTGTTGGGGGCGCTCAACGCTACAATGTTTGCCCTTCAAATGGGAATGCGGCAACCGGAGGCGGTGCAGTCATGGATAAATTGAGTCGCCGTTCTCTGCTTCGTGCCCTTGCTGGTGGCGCACTTTCCACCGTGGGCACGGTTATTCTCGCCCGCACGTCCCTTGCCGCGCTCGGCACCCCCGAGGACACCAAGCCAGCCGATCTCGATGTCCAGGCGCGGGCCGCGGAGTTGGATGCAGGTGGCCTCGGCCCGGCCGGTGAAGCGCACGCTCAATTCCTCAACTTCCCGGGCGGCGGCTGGGGCAACGGGTTCCGTAATGGCGGCTTCCGCAATGGCGGTTTCGGCAACGGTGGATTCCGCAACGGTGGCTTCCGCAACGGTGGTTTCCGCAATGGCGGCGGCTTCCGCAATGGCGGTTTCCGCAACTGGTAGCCGATGACTTCCGCCGGCCAGATTGGCCCCCTGGAACTTCTGGTTATCCAGCCGACGCCGTTCTGCAATCTTGACTGTTCGTACTGCTACCTCCCTGACCGCTCCAACAAGCGGAAGATGACGCTTGAGACGTTGGAGAAGACCTTCAATTGGGTCTTCTCCTCCGGCCTGGTGCGTCAGCCCTTCACGCTGTTGTGGCATGCGGGCGAGCCGATGGTTCTGCCGGCATCATTCTACGAGCAGGCCACCCTCGCGCTGGAACGGTGCAACGTCAGCGGGTTCGAGGTGACCCAGTCGTTCCAGACCAACGCCACCTTGGTGAACGACGCGTGGTGTGAATTTATCCGGCGTCGCAGCATCCAGGTCGGGGTCAGCGTCGATGGACCCGATTTCCTTAACGATCGTCACCGTGTGACCCGCAAAGGCGGCGGCACTCTCGAAAACGTGTTGCGCGGCATGCGGATGCTGCGCGACCATCATATTCCGTTCGATGTCATCACGGTGCTGACCTCCACGTCGCTGGATTTTCCGGACGAACTCTTCGACTTCTATATCGAACACGCCGTAACCTCGGTCGCGTTCAACGTGGAGGAGATCGAGGGTCCCCATGTCACGTCTTCGCTGTCAGGCAGCGGCATTGAGCCGCGCTTCCGCCGGTTCTACTCCCGCTTCATGGATCTTGCTCTCGCGTCGGATCCGCCGCTTCGGGTGAGGGAGTTCGACAGCGCCTACAACTCCATCTCGCACCACCAGCAGCCCGACACGCGGACGCAGGAGTGCCGGCCCTTCGCGATCCTCAACGTGGACTACGAGGGCAATTTCTCGACCTACTCTCCCGAACTGCTGGGCTTCACCAGTCCACGGCACGGCAGCTTCGCGCTTGGCAACGTAGCGCGGGACACGCTCGAATCCGTGCTGGCGATACCGCGGTTCGTTGTCCTCGATGACGAGATCCGCCGGGGCGTGGATATGTGCCAGGAAACCTGCCGTTACTTCCCTTTCTGCGGGGGCGGCCCGCCCGGCAACAAGTTTTTCGAGAACGGCGACTTCGCCACAACAGAAACGCTGTCCTGTCGCCTGCACAAGAAGGCGACCTTCGACGTCGCACTCGATAAGCTTGAACAAATGAAGGCCGTGATGTGAAGGCGCGCTTTGCGGTCGCCCCAAACTTCCACTGTAGCGGTTCATGGAAGGATCGTCTGCTTGTGGCCGAGGGCAGCGGATGGCGCGCGCCACACGACGACGAACTGGCCAGCCTGACGCTGCCGAAGCCCGGCAGCGACCCCGCCTGCTGCTGCCTGTTCTCCGTTCCAGCGCATATGCGCAACCGGTTCTGGGCGATGCTGAACGAAGAAGCAGCCGAGGGCACCGGCGACTTCGACGAATTTTCCGAGGACCTCGTCAATTTTCTGACGTTCAAAGAGCTGCCGCCGCCGAAGGATTCGGTGTCCGAACTCCTTATTCAGAGTCCGGATGGAAAGGTGGAAACCGGTGACGTCTGGGCTCTCATAAACTTTGGGGAAGAACCTGTTCTGCTTACCTGGCCGCAGTTGCAACTCCGGCTAGGCCCTGCCGAAGGGTGCCGGATGACTGTGGGTTTGCCTCCAAACGTCGTGCCGCCGCCGAAGGATGAGCTGAACGTGCTGCTTGCCATCCGCTTGGGTCCTGCATAGTGCGCATTGGCGTGGTCAAGCGCGGATGCCTTGCACCGCAAACCTGGCTGCTCAAGATGTTCAAAACGCTTACGGCCTTTCCCGAGGGCAAACATGACGACCAGGTTGTTGCGCTCGGCTTGGTCGGCCAACTCATGGACAAGTACGTGCCGGGCTTCATTCCCAAAGAGCCCGACACTGAAAAATGGCGCGGTTACGCGCCGGCTTATGATGAAAGGCCGCAGTCTATTTTGACCCTGTGAGGACAAATGTCTGCTTTTGGGGGTAAAGCGGACATGGTGTTTGCGATGCGACATGTTCGCGAATGAACCACAACTTTGGTCGTGCATCAGGGCGTGAAGTTTCTCAGCAAATAACGCCAAAGCGTGTCGCCGCGATCTCCAATGATGCGGGGGCCTTCTCGCTGTCGATTACCGAGCTGACCGACTAATCGACACCGATTGGACAAAAGACCTGAAGCCCGATGAGGCGCAGGCGGCCCTCGATGCCCTGAATGCGAACAAAGGTGCGAATTACGGCTAGAGAAGCCGTTGAACTTCTGAAGCTGAAAAGGGCGCTAGAGGCCAAGGCCAGCCGCCACTATGACTGGCCTTTGCTGTCCTCGGTATCTGAGCTGTTTGAGCTTCCCATATGGGACAACTCGGAATCGCTTCGCTGCTCCTGCTCGGCTTCCTTTTGTCCTAGATTGGGTTGCTGCTGTTGCTTCTGCGGCTTCTTCTTTTCGGAACGGTTCGATTTTGCTGACATGCTGGATCTCCGGCCGATCTCTCCCTTTTGTTGTAGATGTCCTTTCGACTGCAGACTTTGATTTAAGCCTGCTGGTGGTTGACGCACTCGACTTCGATCACGTCCGCAAACCACCTCAGACTGTGTAATCCGTGTAAACTCTCGAACTGGCGCGCAGCAATTTCCCTGCGCGAGAGATATTGCGCCTTTTTGTGACGGCCATCACAGCGCACATTGTACGTTCGTATAGCGTCCTTATCGGGACGCCCGCTTTCTGCGGAGGCGACAATGAGTTTCAAGTATCTGACCAACTCTAGCGGCTTTACGCGAATAGGTGCTTGTATAGGCCAATTAGTCCGCCAGACTGCGGATGCGCCGAACGAGAATATTTCTCAAAGCTTGCCTTCAGACCCTGCCAGCCGAGGCCTAAATCGGCCATTGGAACTAAGCGAGCTTATGTCCCGGACACACACCGCGCCTTGAACCGCATGGCGCGTCACTATTCGGCGAAGCTACTCAGAATGCGCTGAATTGTTTGTACGGGTTAGTCGCTATGCCACAACCTCGCAAGTTTCATCCGACAATGTCCCCAATAGGACAAAGGGCGATGCCCGGGGTGCGGCGTGCCGCTATTTCTGTCGCAGATCGAAGCGTCTCTTGACGACGATTACGACGAGCGGACCTTTGAATGTACGCAGTGCGCATATGGGGAAACGGTTATTGTCAGAGTTG
>JBKPLN010000060.1:0-4343 GCA_046731635.1 Pseudomonadota bacterium
TTCCACGTCCAGTTCTTCTCTCGCTTGATGTCGAGAAGCTTTTCAGTGAGATCGGACCGTTTCATGATGTTGCCTCCTCCTCAATAGAGATCAGTGCGCAGCCGCTTGCTGGCCGCGGTTCGCTATCGCCGATGCGTCCTGCACGGCGGCGATTGTGGGTTCTGGCAAGCCCGGCCGCACGACCAACACCTCGCGCGGATTGTAGGCGCCACGAGCCTCTTCGATGAAGCTGCGGCTGCGGCTGACCAGGAAATCAAGAATGTGATTTCGTGTCGCGTAATAAAGCGGATGCCTGTGAAAGTCGCTGCGGGCGCGCTCTTTCGGAAGCGGGTTTTCGACGATTTCCGCCAACACCGCGCCCGGGCCGTTTGTCATGAGCACCACCTTGTCGGCGAGGTAGATGGCCTCGTCGACGTCGTGCGTGATCATGAACACGGTTTGCCCGGTTTCCTGGCAGATGCGCCGCACTTCGTCCTGCAAGGTGCCGCGCGTAAGCGCGTCGAGCGCGGAGAACGGCTCGTCCATCAACATGATCTTTGGCTCGATTGACAGCGCGCGGGCTATGCCGACGCGCTGCTTCATTCCGCCGGACAATTCGGCGGGGCGCTTGTGCTCAGCGCCGCTGAGACCTACCAGGTCGATGAATTTCTGGGCATGCGCATTGACCTTTGGAGCCTTCCAATCGCGCCATTTCGAAGACACTGCGTAAGCGACATTGCCCAGGACCGTGCGCCATGGCAGCAGTGCATGACTCTGAAAGATCACCGCACGATCGAGGCTCGGGCCCTCAATCGCCTGCCCGTCAACAATCACGGCGCCATTCGAGGGCACATCGAGACCGGCGAGAATATTAAGAACGGTGGTTTTGCCGCAGCCGGAATGCCCGATCACGCAGATGAATTCTCCGCGGTCCATCGACAACCACAAGTTCTCGAAGATGCTCGTGTGTCCACCGCCGGATTTCGGATAACTGCGCGCGATCCCTTCAATGGAGATGAAACGGTCGGTCATGCGTTACTCCGGAAAAGTGATCATGCGCGCGAGCCGCGCCAGCATCAGGTCGAGCAACATGCCGACAATGCCGATCACCAGGATCGCGGTGATCACGTTGGTGATCGAAAGGTTATTCCATTCGTTCCAGACAAAATATCCGATCCCCGTGCCACCCACGAGCATCTCGGCCGCAACGATGACCAGCCAGGCAATGCCAATCGAAATCCGCATTCCGGTCAGGATCGTCGGCGCCGCAGCCGGAAGGATGATGGTAAAGGCGCGACGGAAAGTGCCCACCTCCAAGGTTTTTGCAACGTTGAGCCATTCGCGCCGTACGGAAGCGACGCCGAAGGCAGTGTTGATCAATGTCGGCCACAGCGAGCAGATGAAGATCACGAAGATGGCCGAAAGGCTGGAATCCTTGATGGTGAAGAGCGCGAGCGGCATCCAGGCGAGCGGCGAGATCGGCTTGAGCACCTGTATGAACGGATCGAGGGCCTTGCTCATCAGCGGCGACATGCCGATCAGGAAACCGACCGGGACGGCCACCAGGATTGCCAGCACATAGCCGGTGAGCACGCGCGCGATCGAAAAAGCAAGCTGGATGCCCACGCCTTTGTCGTTCGGTCCATTGTCGTAGAACGGCCGGCGCAGATGTTCCCAAAGCTTGGCGCCGACATCGATGGGCCCCGGCATTGCGGACTTGCCCTGGGTCGCGGTCACGCCCATCAGCTTGGCGTATTCCGGATCCATGCGTTGCGCAGTGCCCGTATCGCGGGTGGCGAGATGCCACGCTACGAGGAAACTGAACAACAGCGCGAGTGAAACGACGGCCGCGCGCCCGGTCAGCGATGCCGTCTTCATTCAGACAACCTTCTTGATCTTGAAGCTCCTGAGGTAATCCTCCGGCTTCGCGGGGTCGAAGGTCTTTCCCATGACGACGAAGGTCTTCGATGTCGCCGTCGGTGGGGCCAGCCCAACCTCCTTCATCAGCTTGGCGGTATCGGTGGCAAGAAAAACCTCTTCCGCGATCTTGGCGTAGTCGACGTCGCCCTTGATCTGCCCCCACCGTTTCATCTGCGTCATGATCCAAACCGCGAACGACTGCCACGGGAACGGATCGAAATCGATGCGATCGGGCACCTTCTTCACGTTGCCCAGCCCGTCCGCGAAAGTACCAGTCAACACCTGTTCGACCACGGTCACGGGCTGGTTGAGATAGTTGGCCGGCGCGATTGCCTCGGCGATTTGCTTGCGATTCTCCGGTTTGTGCGCAAAGGCCGTCGCATCGATGATCGCCTTGAGCAGCGCGGCGTACGTATTCGGGCTTTCGGTAACGAATTCCTTGGATGCCGCGAAGGCGCAGCACGGATGCCGGTCCCAGATTTCCTTCGACAACAGGTGAATGAAGCCGACGCCGTCATAGACGGCGCGCTGATTCACCGGATCTGGTGCAAGGAATCCGTCGATATTGTCGGCGCGGAGATTGGCCACCATTTCCGGCGGCGGAACTGCGCGAATCTGGATGTCCTGGTCGGGATCAATGCCATGCTCGGCCACGTAGTAGCGAAGCAAATAGTTGTGCATCGAATAGTCGAAAGGCACCCCGAATTTCATGCCTTTCCAGTCTTTCGGGTCGCGCTTGTCCTTGTGCTTGATGGCAAGCGTGATCGCCTGGCCGTTGATGTTTTCGACTGCAGGCATGGTGTATGGAATCGACTTCGAGCCGACCCCCATCGTGATCGCCAGCGGCATCGGCGACAGCATGTGCGCGGCGTCGTATTCCTTGTTGATCGTCTTGTCGCGGATCACCGCCCAGCCGGCGGTTTTGATCACCTCTACGTTCAGGCCCTGCTTTTCGTAGAAGCCCATCGGCTTCGCCATGATGATTGGTGTCGCGCAGGTGATTGGGATAAATCCGACCTTGAGGTCTTTCTTCTCGATCGGACCGCCCGCCGCGAAGATCTCGGTCGCTGTCTTGAACGGGAAAAATTGCGACAACGCGGCCAAAGCCGCGGATGCGCCCAGCGATTGCAGGAACGCGCGGCGGCCCTTGTCGGCGGGGAAAACCGCGCGCATGACCGCGGAGGCGACGACGTGCTCGTACCGTTTTTCCTCGCTCCCGACCGCGACACATTGCAATTGCGCGGTCGCATCGCGCTCGTGTTCGGCCTGGCTGATATGGCGGCCGCAACTGCATCCGCTGTTGTCTAATGACCGCGCCGGGTCAAATGGATTGTCGAATGTGGACATGGCTGCGCATCCCCGTTGGGCCGGTCTCGCGCCGGCCATTCACACGCGGTATTTGCAATCGACGTGCCAGAAGTTGTGCAAAAATGCGCAGCAGTCGAACGAGCCAATCCACCCGATATTCCGGCCGAAATCGCGCAGGGCCGGGCCTGAAGTTGCCCTTTTCTTGGGCAAACGCACTAATCTTCGGCAGCCTGTGCCGGCTCCTGTCGCAAGGAAGCCGTTTCGGAGAAAGGGCAGATCGTGCGCACCGAGAGGACTGAATTTACCAATTCGAAGGGCGAAAAACTGGCAGCCTTGATCGATCTTCCACTGGGCAAGCCCGTTGCTTTCGCCCTATTCGCGCATTGCTTTACCTGCGGCAAGGATAACCTCGCAGCCAAGCGCATTTCCGAACGGCTGGCGATGTCCGGGATCGGCGTGCTGCGCTTCGATTTCACCGGTCTCGGCATGAGCGAGGGCGAATTCGCCAATACGCATTTCTCCTCGAACGTCGAGGATCTGGTCGCAGCAGCAGACCACCTACGTAGAGCGTATGGCGCGCCTGCAATCCTGATTGGCCACAGCCTGGGTGGCGCCGCGGTACTCGCTGCAGCGCATCGCATTCCGGACTCGCGTGCGGTCGTTACAATAGCTGCACCCTACGATCCTGCGCATGTCACGGGCCTGTTCAAGGAACAGATCGAAAAGATCCGGGAACAGGGTGAGGTGGAGGTTCAGTTGGCCGGTCGGCCATTCCGTATCAAGCGCGAATTTCTCGATGACGTTGCAGAAAAGAAGCTCGAGGAATGTCTGAAAAATCTGCGCAAGGCGCTGCTGATCTTTCAATCGCCCACTGACAATGTAGTCGGTATCGAAAATGCCTCGCGGATTTTTACCACGGCAAGGCATCCAAAAAGTTTCGTCTCGCTTGCCGGCGCCGATCACCTGCTGAGCCAAAAGAGCGATGCAGTTTACGTAGCCAACATGATTGCCGCCTGGGTCGAACGCTATCTCGACCAGCCAGTCGCGCCGGACGAAACGGTCGAGGCTGGTACCGTTCTCGTGCGCGAGACCGGTGGCGGTAAATTTCAGCAGGAGATATCAAGCGGTCCACATCG
>JBKPLN010000061.1:0-6939 GCA_046731635.1 Pseudomonadota bacterium
GACAAGTTTGGTTCGCTGCGCAACTGCAGCGAGTGCCCGAATACATTGCCCGCGTCCGGGACCGGGGAAAAGACCAACCTTGACATAGTCGACGCCGGTTGCCGCCATTGCTCGGACGGCAGCATTGATTTGATCGGGCACCATGGGCAAATCGCCGATGACGGCGCTCGCTGGCCGCCGGCCGGCGATAGTCCTGACTGCATCACGCACGACAGCAGGCTCGAGCGCGCCTAGCGCACCTTTCGTCGGATCTTTCAGATCGACAATATCGGCGCCATGGCTGATCGCGAGTTCCGCTTCCCCACTTCCCGTTACGCTTGCCAACAACATAGTCATTAAACGCGCTCCATCGAGCTTCGCACAGTTCAGTCGAGCGTAGGTCAGGGATTGCCCGGAGGTGTCGTCCGTAGGTTAGTCAATATCGACCTTGAATTGAACAAGGATTGGCAGTCTGATCGCGAAAGTGAACAATGTCAGCGGCGTATCTGGTCGTGAACACAGTCTTCATCCCGCTTTCAGCGCTCGCCCTTGCCATCCTGTTTGAGCTTACAACCGCCGCTCAAGCCCAGGATCCGCTCGATATCAAGATTGGTTATCTGCGCCGGGCACAGCAACAAGAAACGATTTCACTTGTACAGATGCCCGCACCCGATATCGGGCTCGCGGGTGCCCAGATGGCGATCAAGGACAATAATACGACGGGGCGGTTCCTCAATCAGCGCTACTCGCTTATCGATATGCCCTTGAAAACCGGTGACGACCCCGCCGCGGCGGTACGCCAACTCGCAAGCCAGGGCGTCTCCCTCGTCGTAGCGGATCTTCCGGCCGATGAACTACTTAAAGCTGCCGATGCGGGCAAAGCGGATCGCATCTTGTTTTTTAACGTCGCCGCGACGGATGACCGTCTCCGCCAAAAAGACTGCCGCGGCAACATAGTCCACACCGCACCATCGCGTGCGATGCTGGCGGATGGGCTTGCACAATATCTGGTGTGGAAGAAGTGGGTCCGGTGGTTTCTGGTCGTGGGGTCACATGAGCGCGATCAGCTTTTCGCTGCGGCGCTGACGCGCGCAGCTACTCGCTTCGGTGCCAAGATTGTTCATCAACGGGAATTCAAGGACACCGGCGGTGCACGTCGTACCGATAGTGGCGTTGCGCAAATTCAGCAGCAAATGCCCGTCTTCACCCAGGAGGTGCCGAACTATGATGTCCTAGTGGTCGCCGACGAGAGCGAAGTCTTCGCAAACAACTTGCCTTACCGTACCTGGGATCCGCGTCCCGTTGCCGGTTCCGCCGGGCTGGTACCCACAAGTTGGGACGCATCAAACGACCTGTGGGGCGGAATTCAAATGCAAAGTCGCTTTACCGAACAAGTCAAACGGCTGATGACCTCGCTCGATATGCAGGCATGGACCGCAGTGCGTATGGTTGGCGAAGCCGCCTCGCGTCAGAATTCGGCCGATCCCAAGGTGCTCTTCGATTTTCTCAAGGGGCCGCAACTCGCGCTCGGCGCCTTCAAAGGCCAAAAGCTGACAGTGCGTGACTGGGATCTGCAATTACGTCAGCCCATTCTGCTCACCGATGGCCGGACGATCGTCTCGGTCTCGCCGCAGGCAGGCTTCCTGCACCAGTTCTCGGCACTCGATACACTTGGCTATGACCGTCCCGAGACGCAGTGCAATCTGCAATAGTTTTGTCCCACAATGGAATTAGTCTGAGCATATCAATGAGCAAACGGCACCCTGGTCTGCTGGCTTTTGCAATCGCTATCGGCCTTGGAGGCCCAGCGAGTGCTTATACCGCCTATGTTTCGAACGAGAAGGGCAACACCATTAGCGTGGTGGACATCGACAAGATGGAAACCGTCAGGACCATCAAGGTCGGCCAGCGGCCTCGCGGCATCGAACTGACCAAGGACAATAACTATTGCCTGGTGGCGGCGGGTGATGACGACACGGTCCAGGTCGTCGACACCAAAACAGGTGAAGTAATTGCCAACCTCCCATCGGGACCCGATCCCGAGTTGTTCATCCTCAGTCCAGACGGACGCGTGCTCTACGTGGCAAACGAAAACAACAACACGGTCACGATAATCGATATGGAGAGACGGGTTGCGCTTGGCGAGGTGCAAGTTGGCGTCGAACCGGAAGGAATGGGCATCAGCCCCGACGGTAAGGTGCTCGTCAACACCTCAGAGACAACCAACATGGCGCATTTCATAGACACCCGCGAGCGCAAAATCATTGCCAACGTGTTGGTGGATTCTCGCCCTCGTTTCGCGGTGTTTAAAACTGACGCGTCTGAACTCTGGGTTTCGTCCGAAATCGGCGGCACAGTCAGCATCATCGATCCGGTCAAGCACCAGGTGACCAAAAAGATCAGCTTCGCTATCCCGGGTCTGCGCAGCGAGGCCATTCAGCCCGTCGGAATGAGCATTACAAAAGACGGCAAGACCGGCTTCGTTGCTCTCGGTCCGGCCAACCGAGTAGCCGTAGTCGATGGCACAACTCACGAAGTAAAGAAGTATCTTCTTGTGGGTCAACGCGTTTGGCACATGGCGTTAACGCCAGACGAAAAGTACCTGCTGACCACAAATGGCCTTTCCAACGATGTCTCGGTTATCGAAGTAGCCAGCCTGAAAGTGATCAAGTCTATTCAGGTAGGCGAATTGCCGTGGGGCATAACAATCACCAAGCGCTGAAAACTGATCAAAGCCGGATGGTTGCAAGGCATGACAACACCGATGCTTTCGGTTGAATCAGTCAGCCATGCCTATGGCGAACGACGCGCGCTCGACAATGTGACATTCGCTGTCGGACAAGCGACATTTGCCGTATTGCTTGGTCTCAACGGCGCTGGCAAGAGCACACTCTTTTCACTGATCACCCGGCTGTACGCCACGCAGCATGGACGCATCCGGATCTTTGACCATGATGTGGAGCGGGCCTCTGGCGAGGCACTGCGAATTCTCGGTGTTGTGTTCCAGTCCCGCACCCTCGATCTTGATCTCTCGGTCATGCAAAACTTGATGTATCACGCGGCCCTTCATGGAATTCGCAAGCATGAGGCACAGGCGCGCGCGGACGAAGTGCTCATGCACATAGCGCTGAAAGATCGAGCCCATGACAAGGTTCGCAACCTTTCGGGGGGGCATATGCGGCGTGTTGAGATTGCACGCGCCTTGCTGCACCGTCCTCGCCTCCTGGTCCTGGACGAACCAACCGTCGGCCTCGACATCAATTCGCGAGCGGATATCCTGCGCCACGTGCGGCAATTGATAGCCGAGGATGGCATCAGCGTGCTGTGGGCCACCCACCTGATCGACGAAGTTGGTGACAATGATCATTTGATCGCGTTGCACCAAGGACATGTCTTGGCCAACGGCCCCCTGTCGCGCGTGCTCGCCAATTGCGGGGCCACGAACGTTCGTGATGCCTTTGCTCGGCTGACCGGCAGTGAGCATTTGATGGGCGAGCCCGAATGAACTGGCCGAGCGCTATTTCCGCCAACTTGCCGCCAAAAGGCTTTACGACAGGCCAATTCGCGATTTGCCTGAAGGGTATCGTTTGGCGCGAAAGCCTCAGGTTCCTGCATCAGCGCGAACGCTTCATCTCAGCTTTGGTTCGTCCCCTCGCCTGGCTGTTCATTTTCGCTGCCGGTTTCCGACAAGTACTCGGCCTGTCCATCATCCCTCCTTATCAAACCTATATCCTTTACTCCGAGTATATTACTCCTGGCTTGATTGCGATGATCCAGCTGTTCAATGGCATGCAGTCGTCGCTATCAATGGTGTACGATCGTGAAATGGGCAACATGCGTACGTTGCTGGTAAGCCCGTTTCCGCGCTGGTATCTTCTTTGCTCAAAGCTGATCGCCGGCACAGCCGTTTCGTTACTGCAGGTCTATGCATTCCTGCTGATCGCGCGGTTCTGGGAGATCGGGCCGCCGCCTGTTGGCTATCTGCTGGTACTGCCCGCACTCGTGCTCAGCGGTCTTATGCTCGGAGCGCTTGGCATGCTGATCTCCTCGGCAATCAAGCAGCTTGAGAATTTTGCAGGCGTAATGAATTTCGTGATCTTCCCAATGTTTTTTGCCTCATCGGCGCTTTATCCGCTCTGGCAGGTTCGCGAGAGCAGCCCGCTGCTCTACTATATTTGCCAGTTCAACCCCTTCACGCACGCCGTCGAGTTGATACGTTTTGCCCTCTATGCGCAGGTGAACTGGCTCTCGCTTGCCGTCGTGGGCGGCTGCACCGTCCTGTTCATCCTTGGCGCCATTCTCGCCTACGATCCATCGCGCGGGCTCATCACGCGTCGAGGCGAAACTGCAGGTGCAGCATGAAGCCCGGGATCATTGCAGGACTGGCCGCCGTCTCCCTGCACGCCACTGCGATTGCCATGGATGCACGTCATCCAGACTGGCCCTGTCCTCAGATCGTGGTCCCCAAGCTTTCGATCGCGGCCTTCTGGACCGGTCCAGAGATCGATGACGTCGGCGATGCCTGGATGAAAGATCCGACAATTCAGGGTCTCGTGCTTCATCTGGCGGCACGACGCACTCCCCTTGCGGATGCGGAAAAAGGCGCCGCCGACTTCATTGTCGGAACGAGTGCTGAGAAACAACAGAAAGCAAGGCTGTTGTTCGCCGGCGTTTTCGCTACTCTCAGTCGAGAACGCGATGACGTCATGGACGGCATTTGGCGCTTCTCGCTGCGGCAGCAGCAGTTGAGAGAAAAAATCAGCGCCGAACTGACCAATTTGCGTGCGCAGCAGGACGCGCCCAATCAGGACCAGACCGCAATCGAAAAGCTCGGCGACCAAATTGCCTGGGAAACCCGTGTGTTTGACGAGCGCCGAAACACAATTGGCTACGTATGTGAGGTGCCGTCTACGATCGAACGCCGACTATTTGCGCTGGCACGGGTCATCCAGCAGAAATTGGACTGAACCAGCAGCATCAATACTGGTAAGCCGCACGCGCTAGCGTCATCTCAAGAGCTTCAGCAGTGCCCAGCAGACGTTCAGCGAAGGCAGAGGATGTCTCGCTCTCGCGCCTGCGGAGAATGTGAAGCGCAGCGCTCATGCTCCGGGTCTCGGCCTCCAGTATCGAGCGGCAAGGCAGTCCAACTGACAGCATCGCATACGGTGCCGGACGAGGCGCTGCCGCAGGCCTCGACGAAAGTCGTGGCTCCCGGCGGAAGCGTGATGTTGAAGGAAAAGATGTGCTCGTGGCTGGCCTGGATCCCCTGCGAGGCTCCGTTCACCTTCAACTCAATGTGCGGCAAGTTGGAATAGACGCGTAGGGCGATGTTGCCTCCGGGGCGCGGATTGTAGCGCTGCTGGGTGATGTGGACAGTCGGCTGACCCGACCAGTTTGCCTTATACCAGTAAAATGCATCTTTCCGTGTCACGCGGTCGTACGTCACGAGTCCTTTGTCGTTCCGACCGGGCGTGTCGCCTTCATTGCGACTGTCGCTGGCGAAATCAAACATGTTCCAAACAAACTTACACGACAGGTATTTGCGGGCTTTCATCGACTTCCAGTATGTCTCATGGAAGAACGACTGCCACTCCTCCGGATGAAACGGGCCACCTGGACTAGGTTGCGAAGGGGATGATTGGTGCTGTCGCACGCTTGCCCCGGCGCCGTATTCGCTGACGCACAGTGGCCGTCCCGCGAGCGATTGGTGCAGCCCGTCGATGTAATCGGCAAGATCGGAGGGACTGCCCCCGTACCACCCGAGATATACGTTGTATCCGATGACATCGGCCGCACTTCGGACCGCCACGCCATCGATTCCGCTCATGGTTGCGAGCGCGGTGAACCGGCTCGGATCCTCGGCCTTGGCCAAGGCGATCAGTGACTGGACTGTCGCAGTCGGATCCGGGCCGGCACGAGCTCCCAACTCGTTCCCTACGCTCCAGAAGACAATCGAAGGATGGTTATAGTTTTGCCGGATAAGCTCGAGCAGCTGTTGCTGTGTCGTAGCCAGGTATGCGGGAGTCGCGTTCACGGAATCGATGTTTGGAATCTCTGCCCAAACGACGAATCCAAGCTTGTCGGTCAAATCGTAAACGTGTGGATTATGCTGGTAATGCGCCAATCGGACTGCGGTCGCGCCGATCTCAGCGATGAGTCCAAAGTCGCGGTCATCATCCTCCGACGACGTTGCCCAACCGCGATCGAGCAGGTCTTGGTGGCGGTTGACGCCATGAAGGTCGAGATATTTCTCGTTCAGAGAAAAACCCTGCTCTGCATCGACTCGAAATGACCTGAAACCAACTGGCTGAACGATCATGTCGCGTGCTTGGCCGCCGGTCGATACAACGGTGTATGTCGTGTAGACGTACGGATCGTCGCGGCCTTGCCACAGATGCGGATTGGCGACGCTGGTTTGAACACTAAACGGAACGGACGCATTGGCTTCGGCGTGGACGACAGTGCTGAGAACCGTCAGCACTCTTTGGTCGGCGCCGACGACGGTCGTTTGAACTTCGATATCTTGGGTGGATGTATCGCCATTGTAGATGTCGCCGCGAACCGCCAGCGTCGCCGATGCGGCGCTGACTTTGCCTGGCGTAAGAAAGATGCCAGGCGACGCGTGATTGCTCATGACAACGTGCACGGGCTCAACCGAGAGAACATGGACGCCGCGATAGATTCCACCGAAAAACGTAAAATCGGCCGTGAGAGGTGCGATATCGGAAAACGGAGCGTTACTCACCCGCACTGCAAGGACGTTATCGCCGCCAACCCGGACAACTGAGGTCATTTCGAACCGGAACATCCCGAAGCCGCCACGATGCTGGCCCAGGTAAGCGCCATTCACCCAGACATCGGTTACCGTGTTGACGCCATTGAAGTGAATGAAAATTTGGCGGCCGGCTTCACTGGCATCGATGAAGAAATGACGGCGGTAGAAGCCAGGTCCGCGATAAT
>JBKPLN010000062.1:0-2722 GCA_046731635.1 Pseudomonadota bacterium
CCCCCCCGACAACTACACTAGAGTTGGATCGTCGGCAGCGTCAGATGTGTATAAGAGACAGCATCCTGGTCGATCACAGGCGGTTGCCGTGGCGATTTTTCGGCCGGCTGACGGCCGTGCAGGCGGGACTTTAATCGGCCACGCTGGTTGCGAGCCGATTTCCTTCACTTTGAGCAAAGTTATCAAGCCATGACACCGCGTACGCTCTACGACAAAATCTGGGACGATCACCTGGTGGACGAACAACCGGATGGCACCTGCCTGATCTACATCGATCGCCATCTGGTGCATGAGGTCACCTCGCCACAGGCCTTTGAAGGTCTGCGCACAGCCGGCCGCAAGGTGCATGCACCGGACAAGACTCTCGCCGTTGTCGATCACAACGTGCCGACGACCGACCGCACCAAGCCCAATCCCGATCCGGAAAGCGCCGAGCAGATCGCAGCCCTAGCGAAAAATGCCAAGGACTTCGGAATCGAATACTTCAACGAATTCGACAAGCGTCAGGGCATTGTTCATATCATTGGGCCCGAGCAGGGCTTTACGTTACCAGGCACGACAATTGTGTGCGGCGACAGTCACACGGCGACGCATGGCGCGTTCGGCGCGCTCGCCTACGGCATCGGCACATCGGAAGTCGAGCACGTGCTGGCGACGCAGACACTGATTCAGAAGAAGTCAAAGAACATGCGCGCCGTCGTCGATGGCAAATTGCCCGCGGGCGTGACGGCAAAGGACATCATCCTGGCGATCATCGGCGAGATCGGTACTGCCGGCGGCACAGGTTACGCACTGGAATATGCAGGCGAGGCGATCCGTTCGATCTCGATCGAAGGACGCATGACCATCTGCAACATGTCGGTGGAAGGCGGCGCCAAGGCCGGCTTCATCGCGCCCGACGAGAAAGCTTTCACCTATCTCAAGGACAAGCCGAAGAGCCCCAAGGGCAAAGCCTGGGACGAGGCCATGCGCTATTGGGAAACATTGCGTTCCGACGATGGCGCGCATTTCGACCGCGAGATACGGCTCGACGCGGCCAAGCTGCCGCCACTGGTCACCTGGGGAACCAGCCCCGAGCAGGTGACCTCGATCACCGGCAAGGTGCCTGTACTGTCCGAAATTCAGGACGAAAAGAAGCGCGCCGCTGCCGAACGCTCGCTCGACTACATGGGCCTCAAGGGCGGGGAAAAGATCACAGATATCAGGCTCGACCGCATATTCATCGGCTCATGTACCAATTCGCGCATCGAGGATCTGCGCGAAGTCGCGCGCATCGTCGACGGCAAACGGGTCAATGCCAGCGTCAACGCGATGATCGTACCCGGGTCGGGCTTGGTGAAAATGCAGGCGGAAGCGGAAGGTCTCGACAAGATTTTCAAAGCGTCCGGATTCGAGTGGCGCGAGCCGGGCTGCTCGATGTGCCTTGCGATGAATCCGGACAAGCTTGCGCCCGGCGAGCGCTGCGCCTCGACTTCGAACCGAAATTTCGAAGGCCGCCAGGGCTACAAGGGACGGACTCACCTAGTATCGCCTGCTATGGCCGCCGCGGCGGCGATCGCCGGACATTTCGTCGACGTTCGGGACTGGAAATAGCGCCCGTCGGAAAAGCGTAATGTCGAAGGCCCGCTTCGGCGGGCCTTTTGAATTTCGTAGCTAGTATTGCCACCAGCAGTACATTTGCGGGACGATGACCGGACCGCTGACGCGATATTCCCTCGCCAACCATGCACGACATTGCCGCACCGCATTGGGCGGTAAGGAGACACGGCGGCGGTAGACGGTGACGCGCGTACGCCGCGTCTGTGCCGACAAATCCTGGATCGGGGCTGGCGCGCGGCCGACGCACGATGCGTTGGGCTCTGACCCACGTTCGCGGCACTTGGGGGAATCGGCCAATACCGGCGTGATTGCTCCAAGGACAAGGCCGCAAATCAAGCCGAGTAGCGCCAAACTTGCCGCAGACCTGAGCATCGTGAATTCCGTCCCCGATGATCAAGCGTCGCGCATTCGGGGGCGTGCCGTCAACGGCTTGGTTGGCGTGAAAACCTCCCCTACAACACTGCCATGAAGGTTCAATTCAATTGGCGCACTTGCGCGGCACCTTCGCTGGGCGACATCGAGGGATTGGCCCAGGAAGCCTACGCCCGCCTGCCGGAGCATTTTCGAAAACTGTGCCAAAGCCTTGTCATCCGGGTTGAGGACTTCCCCACCTCCGAGGTCCTCGATTCGATGCAGGCTGAGAGCGAATTCGACCTGCTGGGGCTGTTCCAGGGCGTCGGCTTGCCGTTCCAGTCGGAGAGCACGCCGGAGCTGATGCCCAACATGATCTGGCTTTACCGCCGTCCGATCCTTGACTATTGGGCCGAACACGAAGACACGCTGGGTGAAATCGTCACCCACGTGCTTGTGCACGAGATTGGTCACCATTTCGGGCTCTCGGATGAAGACATGGAGGCGATCGAGGCCAGCGTGGAATAGACCCGAATCGCCAAAATCGATGGTGTCCATTCAAAATTGGAATTGGCCGACACGCGACATCCAGATCAGCATACGCCGCAAGGAGACTCGACATGATCGTGACCGTCTTTCGCTCGCGCCTGATGCCAAATGTGCGCGAGGAGTACGTCGCGCTTGTCGACCGCATGATCGAACTGGCCAAAACCATGCCCGGGTACATCTCGCACAAAGGATTTTTCGCCGACGATGGCGAGCGGGTGACGAT
>JBKPLN010000063.1:0-8967 GCA_046731635.1 Pseudomonadota bacterium
GTTCCGCGCCGCTTTTGGTGAATATGACCAGAACGTTTATGCGTCCATAGAGCGTCGATTCCTTGAGCTTCGCGCCGCGCGTGAAGCCAGAGCCCAGGCGCTCGTCGATGACAAATCAGGCAACGAAGCGGATACGCTCGCGCGAAAAGCCGCAGATGGCGTTCCTACAGCGATGCCGAAGGAACTTCTCGAGCGAAAGATTAATAGCCAGTTCGTCGAGCTTTGCTTTCTCAGTATGCAGTTCGTCGCCCTGACCGGTATGTTTTCCGCCTTAAACATCCCCGACGAGAACCCAATGGACGACGCCCTTCAGGCGTATCCCCCTGAGTTCATTCAGAAGCTCAACGGTCTCCTCGCCGCCGGATCGAACGGAATCGATGAGATCGTCCCGCGCGCCGTCATTCCGCCGACCGACGCGATTATTGCTGGCCGCGTAAAAGTTGGGCCTGCCCCATTGAAAGGTGGACGCATCCAACTGACGTCCTATGAGTTAAACCCTGATCGCGACTTCGGCATAACCCAAGGCGGACAGAGCTTAGCGTCGTGGGGCTGGGGACGCGGCGTGCACTTTCCTAACAGCCTTGTATCTGCGCTGCAGTACCTGCCAGATGCTGGTCGGGAGGCGGCACTTTACTCGCAAGCTCTCATGTTCAACGAAGACCAGACTAGGAACCGCGTGCTCGTGGCCGGCTTTGTCGACCGCGTACTCAAGGAACTGCTGGCCCAGAAGGTCTACCGCCTCAACCGCTCGCGCTATGGTTTGGAGCACCATACGGTTTTCGCCTACAACGAGTTCCTCCGCCGTTATAGCGGCGGCAGTTTTAGACGGTCGGGAATGAGCGACGCTGATGCGCGGCGGGCCACCGAACGGGCGCTAAAGGAGTGCACAGAAAAGCTTTTGTATCTCCATGAAGCCGATAAGCACCCAGAGAAATATTCACCCGTCGAACTCGCGGCGTTCGCCTGGGCAGATTCAGTCATCCTGAGGCCTCACGAAGCCTACAAGCTTGAACCCGCATTGCGCCAAGCTTTGAAGAATCAGGACGAGGCCGAAATTACAGCTGGAACGCGCCAGCTCGACATGACGGGAGGCGTGACGCGGGACGAGGCTATCAATCGCTTGCTCGATCATCAAATCGCAGAGCTAGGTATGTTTGTCCCACAAATAGACGGCCTCGGACGTGCGATGACGATGATGCAGTTGGAAGCGGAAGAACCTGTCCAAATCGTTCGCGGCAGGGTTGGTCCAAGTGGTGGTATCGTTCCCGAGTTGGACAAAGACGGACAAGTGATCCCGACCGGGTATTTCAACAATCGTCCTGGCCTTCATGCGCTGATGCAACAGATCGGTGTCGACGAAAGAATTTTGACACTCAATGAGCTTTTCGCAAACCCCAAATTGAACCTCGAAATCACACAGCAACTCAAAGCCGGGCAAAAGCCAATCTCAATTTCCGGCAAGGACGCGGCGAAAACCGGAGAGTTCTGAAGTTGATTCCAACGTTTTCCACCTCGTAAAGATAATGAGACGCGCTTCAGCGATGGATCAGAATCTACGTTGGTAAAACGAAGATAAATTTTACACCAAAAAATTAGCGCATTAATTTAGAGCGCTAAGCCAAGAATGGTTGGTTTTCCGGTTGAACGCGGGGTTGCCGTTGGCGCCGCCTTTGAGATAGGCCCGATGTGCTTTGCAAGAATGGGAATCCAGCGGCGCAGGAATCGTTGCGCAGGCGAACGTGAACCGCGGGGCACCGCTCGAGCGGAAAGCGGCGGAAGACGCGCGGCGTATGCTGTCGATCCGGTGACTCGCAACCGGTTCACAGCAATGTCTCCGCGAACTGCTGAAGCTTGCGCGCCGTGGCACGCTCGCGCTGCAGCGCTACAGGAAGCCGATTGAGTGCATCTTTAGCGAGCTTATGCGCGCGGCCCACATTTCCAGCCACGAGCGCGGCTCCGGCGGCTTCAAGCATGAGCTTCCCGATGAGCGCCGGTTTCGCCTGAATGCTGTGATGGGAGGCAGCGAGGTTGAGGACCGCGCGCGCCTGATCGTGGCAGTTGCGTGCCGACGACGCCCGTGCCGCGACCGTGATCGCGGCCGCCCATCCGTCGGCATTCTCGGCTTGCGAGAACACGATGGCCGCCTGCTCGGCATCGGCGGCAGCCGATTCGAATCGTCCCAGGCGAAGCATCAGCTTGCTTCGCGACAGAAAACAATACGCGACTTGCGTGATTCGCCGCTCGAACGCATGGATTGCCGTCGCGCGGCGCAGCAGCGGCAAGGCTTCGGCTCTTCCTTGGTCTGCAAGCAGATCTGCATAGTCTCGCAGCGCGCGGGCCAGCGCGGAATGCCATCGGCTGTCGCCCTGCTCCGGCTCGATGCCCTCCAGCGTAGCGATCGCGTTCCTGAACATCTGGTCCGCCAGCCCGCGGTCTCCCATTTCGTTCGCGACGTAGGCGAGCTCCTGCTGCGCGCGCGCCTTCTCGCGGAGCGAATGATCGGTGTGCGCATCCTCGAGCACTGATTGGTACCGTTCGCGCGCCTCCCGGTGCCTCCCCGCGCGGCCGTCGAAGTTCCCCTGGAGCAGATCGGCCTCCAGCGGATTGATCGGGCGCACATGCGCGATCGCCTCCTGCGCCAGGTCCAGCCGCCCTCGCTTGATCGCCGCGAGATACAGACAACTGAACTCTTCATCGGTCTTCAGGACGGCGCCATCGACTCCGGCGAGCGCGCCGCTGTAGTCTTCGCCCATCACCTGGTCGATGAAGGAGGTCGGCGCCGGTTCCTCGCGGCCCGCGACGTCACCGTCGGTCGCGACCGAGCCGGGCCATCGCGCTTGGATTCTGTACGCGGAGGTGAGCACGATGGCGACATTGGGCGGAATCCGGTCCAGCGTGTCGATGAGCATCACTTCTGGGCTCGAGACGTTGATCCACAACAACAACGAATAGCGATACGCCTCCAACCGCGCGAGCAGCGAAAGGAAACGGTCGGCCGGATGCCTGCTCGGTATACGGTTGGTGTCAATCTGCAGCTCCTGCAACGGCAAATCATCGGCAGCCGCCCGACCGTCCAGCACGATGACCGGTCCGCGCCACTCCTTGATCAGGTCGTCGGGAAACGGCGCAGTCACCTCGACACCTTGAAGGAGCCGCGCGTCGCCAAGCGCCGCGTCCTCGCCCAGCACGTCGCGGAACCGCTGGGTCACCGCGGCCGCAGTGGCGCTCCAGGCGGTCGCCGGAACGCGAACCGTACCGAGCGGCAGCGCGGACAGGTCGAGCGGCCGGCGGAGACACAGCGTCATCGAGGCCCAGTCGCAGAACTCGTACTCTTCTTTGAACTGCCACGCCCGAATCTCAGTGATGGCTCGTTCCGGATCCTGTGAACCGGCCGCTCCAAAGACAGAGTCGTAAAACCTCTGTGCGATCTCTGCGCTCGCCTTCAGGTTCAGAGGGGCGGCGAACCCCAGGACGAACACGTTCCCCGCCGCGTGAAGCGCCAGCGTGGGCGATGCGCCCCACGAATGCAGCATGGCCGAGAAGCAGCTCCACATGAGCACCATGAGGCGCCCTTGATACTGCGATGCGAGCTGCTCCGGGCTGAGCGACCGATCCTGGTCGACCAAGGTCTGCGCGCGGTGCTCGTCCTTCTCGCTGCCGTGGGCCACAAGGTTCACGAGCTCGGCGCTTGCCTGCTCCGTGATCTCCACGCCGGCAGGCCGGCCGCTGACATTCGACACACGAACGCTTCGCGCGCTCCTCAGAACGTCGTCATTCGTGTCGGGTCCGAACTTGGAGTAAATGTGGACCAGCGGCGGTGACAGGTACGGTTTCGGCTCGAAGACCTCGGTGCATCGGACAATTGACAGGTCGCCGACCGCTACCGACTCCAACCGGCGATCGCTCAGCGCCTCCCATGGCAGCGCGTGGATCTCCGGGCGCATGCTCATGATGACGAGACGTCGACGGGTTTTCACTCCGAGAAAGTCGGCCAGCTCAGGCGCCAGGTTGGCCAGGGCCTGAAAGAGGTCGTAGCCGATGCCCGCGACGGACCCGGCCTGCCGCCCCCGGTCGCGATCGCGGTTCTCGGTGCTTGTCCGAATGGTCCGGACCGTCTCGCGCCAGCGCTCGTCTCCTATCGGGCTCTTGAACCGCTTGCACGGCACCACTTTGCCGCCCACCTCGACCATCGTGTCGTACTCGCGGTCGCGATCGAGCGACATCTGCTCCATTGCCGAGTAGGTCAGGCGGACGATCGCGGTCAGCCGTGGCTCGATCATCGTCAAACCACGCGCACCGATGCCGAAATCGGATAATGGTCGGACGCCGCGTCGGCCGGTTCGTCACGGCGAATCTGCAGCCGGCTGACGCGTGGCTTCATCTCCGCCGACGCGAACAGATAATCGAGACGCGTCGACGGATATCTCCGCTTCGGCAAGTTCGTCGGATATGTGTCGTTCGGCGTCACCGCGGCAAAGAGGTCGTCCAGGCCACCATCCTTCAGCACATCAATGACGGCGCTGTCGGGATCGTCGTTCATATCGCCTGCAAACAGCAGCCTCTGAGCCATGAACGGCTGATCGCCGAAGGTCGGCTCGGTGAGGATGTTGATCACCTCGCTCGCCTCCATACGGCGCTTCTCTTCCGCGCTCTCGCCGCCAATTTTCGATTTCAGATGCCCAGCGAAATACAAAAAGCTCGAGTCCGCGTCCGGCGTCGCCTGAATCTTGACCCCGAGCAGATCGCGCGAGAAGCGCGTCGCCCGCTCCTCCATCGACCCGAATTCGCGTTCGCTGAACGACATCTTGCCTCGCACCGACAGTCGCGTCGCCATCGCTACGTTGATGCGGCGCGGGTCGTTCGCTGGAACGCAGATGAACGAGTCGTACTTGTCGTCCCCCTCGAGCTCGTTGTTGATGCGCGACCGGAACAAGCTCTTCAGCGCCTCGACGTTCTCGACCTCGGCGAACGTGATGATGTCGGCGTCCAGCTTCAGGATCATCTCGCCCAAGGCGTCGAGTTGCTCCTCCGGCTTCGGCCGCTCCGCGCTCTCGCCGAACAGGTTGTAGACGTTGTACGACGCGACAGTGATTTCGGCGCGCCTCGGAAGCTCGGCGGGCCGGCGCAGCACGTCGCGCAGCTGTTGCACTTGAACGAGGTCTTGTTCCAGACGAAACAGCGTGGCCATGGGGGCTCCTTTCGATCGCCGCTGGCTGGTGACGGCTTCAGGATTGACGCGGACCGCCCGGGAGCGTGCGCTCCATGGCGAATCCGAGGAAGTCGCGAGCCCCATCCGCCCGGTCCAAAGCGAGTAGGACGAGCGTTGGCGAGCAGTACGCGCGAACGGATGTGCGCTTCATCGTCGCCTCTTCCTCGCCCGCGGCTTGGGATCAGCGCGATCGAACTCGCGCACAAGCTGCCGCACGAGCGGCAGCTTGATCGTCTCATCGCGTGTGCCGCCGCCACCCTTCGCGACGCGGCTCCCCGACTCGTAGCGCGCCGCGCCACCAAAGCAGATCAGATCGACGCCGGCTTTGACGTAGGCGCCGACTTCCTGACGCCGGATCGATCCGGCAATCCAAAACTCGATTCCCTTGGCGTGCGCGCGACGCGCGAGCTCGCGCGTGTCCTCGACGCTGAAGAAATCGTTGTAGCGCCGGCCCGAGAACTTTTCGAACGTGTCGATCAGAATCCCCTGCCAGTTCGCGCCGGCTGTCAAGTCTATCCCTTCCCGCGCGATGTCCATCGGGCGCTCGCCGACCGAATTGATCCCAACCTCAGGAAAAACACGCTGATGAGCGGGTACCGCCCATCCGCCCTCGAAAGTGGAAACACGAGCAGCCGCTCGCGCACGACGTCGTCCACCATCCGGCGGACCAGCTTCATCTGCAGCGCGACATCGGCGGAGCGCAGATCTTTCTTGTACGGATCAAGGTTCGCGAAGCCGACCTTCACGACGTCGGCGCCTGAGCGGAGCGCGGCGATTACCTTCGACGCCGTCAGGGCCGCGGTCGAACGGGCATCTATCTTCCCGGTTTCGACGGCGCGAACGATCTGCGGCGTCTCCGAGACGTTCGTCGAAATGTAGACGTGTTCGCCGATCGCCTTCCGGATTTTGAAGATCTCGGTCAGCGTTGCCGGACCGAGCGCTTGCTGCATGTGCTCCGCATCGACGACGACACGGTCGGCATCCACGAGGCCCGGAATCTCCTGCCCTTCGTGGCCGCTGATTAGGCACAGCGCATTGACGGGCCGACTGTAGCGTGTGCCGGTTTTCGCGCTCAGACGGAACCCGTAGCGATGATGCGGAGCGACCTTGAACTTGTGGATCGCCTCGAGCCGCAGTTTGAGCAGCTTCTGCGCGCTCACATTCAATGCGGGCCGCGCCTCCTTCAGCGATTCCCATCCGCGACGTCCCGCTAGGCGTTGCACTTCGGCGATGACTTCGCCACCGGCGCGGATCGCCAGCCACGCCGCTTTCCAGCTGTCGACGTGGCTGCCCGGAGAGCCGATGTCCAGAATGTCCTCGGGACGTCTGACGATCAGGGGCCTTCGACGTCGCGTCATGGTGTGAAGCCTTTCAGGTCGGCTGCTACCTGTTCCGCGGTGCTCCAGCCTGCAATCTTCCGCTCGAACATGAAATATCGAGGCAGCGGCTCGGCCCACGGAAATGGCTCGATGACCTCAAGCGTCCGGCGGGGATCGGATTCCTGAAGCGCCGGAGCCGCAGCGCTTGGAATCACGATCGGTTTCGTGTCCCACAGCGCGGATGAGTCGGCGGTCAGGCCGGCGTACACGAAGGCGGCGACCTGCCGCGGGTGGCCGTACTCGCGGCGTCCGCGCGCCACGGTCGGAATGAAGCGATCGCCCAGCGCCGCAGCGAGCGAAACGAACGCCGTCAACATGGACGTGCCGATCGAGTGGGACGGACGGATATCACGCAGGGTGCACCAATGCTCCCAGACTTTTCCGCCGTCGCCCGACGATCCGACCGGTTGATCGAAATCTTGGCGCCGCCAGAGGTTGAATCGATCCGGCGGATCGAGCACGCCGCGCGCCGAAGTTCGGCCGAGCGAAGTGCCTTCGACAAAACCGACGAGGCTCGAACCGGCCAGCGCCTCGCGGCCTTCCGCGGTGTCGACGTCAAGCGTTTCGATTGTCTTCTCGCGGCGGAGCGTTACGGTTGCACAGTACTCATCCGTCATGCGACGGTGCGAGATCTCGAGCCACATGAGGCTGCCGTTCGCATGCCGGCGGACACCGCCGGCGCCGGCGATGTGGCAGGCGACGTGCCATGCGCCGTGATCGAAATCGCCGCGATTTCCAGGACCGAGGTCGTCGCCGTCGATGAGCGCAGGATGGAGGAACAAGCTGCGAAGGATCTCAACATTCAACGCCGAGTTTACCAGATCGCCGTCGGGAGTGACCTCAAAATGGAAAGCACCACGCAGCATTCGAAACTCCGGGCCACAGGACGAGAGGGCAAGCAGCGGAGGAGACGAAGAGCTTATGGAAAGTTTGATTCGAAAGTCAACGTGTTGCGATGGTCAACAGGTTGACGTCAGCGACCAGTTACTAGCTTGAACGTGCAACGGAAGGGACGCATGAATACCAAAGAGCGCACGAATACGAATTTCGTCGCGGCCACGCATGATTACGAACGATGGCTGTCCAGACATACCCGTATCGTGATCGACGATCTCCGGCTGAAGCATGAACGCATGCGCGAGAGCCCGTTCGTATTTCTCCGTGCAACCTTCTACCGATGGCTGCAGTTGTGGCCCAAGCTCTGCGGCACGGAGGCAGGCGCGCACGCGGTCCTCTCGGTTGGGGACATTCACACGGAGAATTTCGGAACGTGGCGCGACGCCGAGGGACGGCTCGTCTGGGGCATCAACGACGTGGACGAGGCGTGCGTGCTTCCGTACACGAACGACCTCGTGCGACTTGCGGCTAGCGTCCTGTTCGCGATCCGCGAACGATGGCTGGCTATTTCCGACGCACGCGCGTGCCAGGCGATCCTGGAAGGCTATACCCGGTGTCTCGCCGAAGGCGGACGGCCGGTCTTGCTGGCCGAGCGCCACGTGTGGCTTCGCGAGATCGCCGTCGAGGAGCTGCGCGATCCGTGGAGATTCTGGCAGAAACTACAGCGGCTGCGGCCGCTCGGCGGGGCTCGGTCGCGCGCTGCGCCTCACGCGCTCTTCCGCGCGTCGCTGCCCGACCCCGCGGTGCGTTACACGGTTGCGCGTCGCGTCGCCGGTGTCGGCAGCCTCGGGCGTCCGCGGTTCGTCGCGATTGCCGATTGGAACGGCGCGCGAATCGCGCGCGAAGCCAAGGTCGTAGTTCCATCGGCGGCCGCCTTTGCCGAATCGGGGCGCGTGCGAGCGAACGATTCGGTACGCCTGCTCGCCACGTCGGTGCGGGCCGCCGATCCGTTTCTGACCATCCGCGACGGTTGGCTCGTGCGGCGGCTCGCGCCCGACTGCACGCGCATCGAGATCGGCGACCTGCCGCGCAGGCGCGATGAAAAGAACCTTCTGCGCGCCATGGGCTGGGAGATCGGAAACGTGCATGTTGGCAGCGGCCGGGCGCGGATTCTCGCAGATCTCGATCTGCGCCCGCGCCAATGGCTCCGCCGCGCCGCGGAGGCGATGGCGGCAGCCACCTACGACGACTGGCTCGCGTGGCGGCGCGAGACCTGAGCTCGGGTTCGATCAAGGATGTGCCTGGCAATCACGCCGAAGACGTGGGGATTGCCCATATCCACGTGCCACCGACAAAAAAAGCCTCTCCGACCCTATGGGCCATAAGCGGACATTGACCGGGCGGTGGCATTGCGCCCATGCACGCGTGACCATCCGCGCTCATTCGGTGACTTAGCTTCCGTTAGCGCGGCCTCTTTTGTCGCGCCTGCCTTTTGGGCGAGTGAACATCACAAAATTTAGACGTAACTGGTTAGCCCTTGGT
>JBKPLN010000064.1:0-8840 GCA_046731635.1 Pseudomonadota bacterium
GGACCGACGACCGCGAACCATGTCTCGTCGACATGCACGAGGCAGGTGGCACAGGTGCAGGAGCCGCCGCACTCCGCCACGATGCTGGCGATGTCGTTACGCAACGCCGTCTCCATCACCGTCGCGCCGAGCTCGGCATCCACCGTGTGCTGCGCGCCATCGTGCTCGATGTAGGTGATCTTGGGCATCTGTTGCTTTGCGATTTATCCGTTCGTCAGCGCGTAGGTGCAACACACTCCGTTCATCCCCGCGAACGCGGGGATCCAGATGACGCATTTACTTGTAACCCTGGGTCCCCGCTTTTGCGGGGACGAACGGGAAAAACTATTGCTCCGACTGTCATGCGCGGGCTTGGCCCGCGCATCCACGTCTTGCGGCAAATGCCATGACGGCGGAGAGGTGCGAACCGCGTCCATCACGCCACGCCGAGTTTCTTCTGCAGGCTGGTCGACGACGTCGTGTACTGGAACACCAGCCTTTTCTCCGGAAAGACGTAGTGGAATGCCTTCTGCGACATCAGCGCCGCCTCGTGGAAGCCGGAGAGGATCAGCTTGAGCTTGCCCGGATACGTGTTGATGTCGCCGATAGCGAAGATGCCGGGAATGCTGGTCTCGAACGTGCCGGTGTCGGCTGGGATCAGCTCGTCCTCCATCTTCAGCCCCCACTCGGCGACCGGGCCGAGCTTCATGGTGAGGCCGAAGAACGGCAGCATGGCATCGAGCTCGATGCGCGATTCCGTTCCGTCGTTTCCCTTCACCGTCACGGCGGTGAGCGTGCCGTCGGCGCCTTCGAGCGCGGACACCTGGCCGATCTTGAGATCCATGTCGCCGGACGCGACCAGCGCGCGCATCTTGTTCACGCTGTCGGGCGCGCCGCGGAAGTCGTCGCGCCGGTGCACCAGCGTGAGGCGCTGCGCAATCGGCTGCAAATTGAGCGTCCAGTCGAGCGCCGAGTCGCCGCCGCCGACGACCAGCAGGCGCTTGTCGCGGAACTGCTCCATCTTGCGCACGGCATAGAAGACGGATTTTTCCTCGTAGGCCTCGACGCCCTTGATCGGCGGGCGCTTGGGCTGGAACGAGCCGCCGCCGGCCGCGACCACGACGCATTTTGCCTCGAAGGTCTTGCCGGCATCGGTGCGCACGCGGAAGAGGGGATCGCCGATCTTCTCGAGCGAGGTCACCATCTCCCCGAGGTGGAACGTGGGGTTAAACGGCTTGATCTGGTGCATCAGCTGGTCGGTGATGCCCTGTCCGGTGATGATCGGGATGCCGGGAATGTCGTAGATCGGCTTTTCCGGATAGAGCTCGGCGCACTGACCGCCGACCTTGTCGAGAATGTCGACGAGGTGCGCCTTGATGTCGAGCAAGCCGAGCTCGAACACCGCGAACAAGCCGACCGGACCCGCGCCGATGATCAGCACATCGGTCTTGATCGTCTCGCTCATGCTCTTCATCCCGGCAGAGGCCGGCTCCTGACGCTGTAACATTGTCTCTATATCCTCACGCTGCCATCAATGTCCGTTCGTCCCCGCGAACGCGGGGACCCAGGGCGAGTTTCTCCGCCCTTTCAAGTTGCGCTGGATCCCCGCTTGCGCGGGGATGAACGGAGACTGCTGCACTACACTCTCTCCTGCTTGAATTTCGCTGGGGCCCCGTTGTCCCGCGCCATGCGCTTATCGGGAACTTCGATCAGGCGCAACAGTTCCGCCAGATTCTGCTCCGGGGTGCGGCCGCTGGTCGACAGCGCAACATCGGCCTTCGCATAAAGCGGCTCGCGGCTGCGCAGAATCGAGATCAGATCCTCCATGGCGCGCGCGCTTTTCGCCATCGGCCGCATGTCGCCCTGCGCCATCACGCGCTTCATGTGCTCGTCGGGCTCCGCGCGCACCCATACGGTGAAGCAGGAGGCGAGCAGAAGCTCGAGCGTCCCCGGCTCGGTGACGATGCTGCCGCTGGTGGCGATCACGAAGCGGTCGTTCCGGCGCAGCACATCGTCGAGCGCCTCGCGCTCGGCGCGGCGGAAGGTCTCCTGGCCGAACATGTCGAAGATCTCACTCAGGCTCGCGCCGCTGCGCTTCTCGATCTCGCGGTCGAGCTCGATGAAGGGCACGCCGAGACGCTCGGCCAGCAGCGCGCCGAGCGTCGACTTGCCGCCGCCGCGCAGGCCGATCAGCGCGACGCGGCGGCGCCGTGCGTCGTCGGTCGGCTCGCTGAAATGGCGCAGCAGCATGTCGCGCGCTTCGGCCAGCGCCGGCGGCGACAGCCGCTCGAGGAACTGCGACAGCAGCACGAGATCGAGCGGAGGCTCGGCGCCTTCGTTCACGAGCTGTGTGACGGGCAGGCCGATGGCGCGCGAGATCCGCCGCAGCAGCACGATCGAGCCATTGCCGAGCCCGGCCTCGAGCTGCGCCAGGTAGCGCTCGGATACCTTGGCGTGGCGGGCGAGCGCTTTCCGGGTCATGCCGCGCTGGTTGCGCAGCGTGCGCACGCGCTCGCCGAGCCGGCGCAGATAGGCATCGGTCTCGCGGCCGTTCGTGGACTTGCCGTTGCCGGGCTTGCCGTTGGCCCTGGCAATCGAACTGGTACGGGCAACTTTCATGCTCCCCACCTAACATGCATTATATTGCCGAGCAATAGGCGCATGGAATTGTGCATGAAATGTGGCTTGGAGTGGCCCTTGGAACTGCGCGACTTAAGGCCCCGTTGCGATCAGGCCTCCCGGCGTGGTAAGGAATATGCATAATAATGCATTGAGGGAGCCTCACCGTTCGTCCCCGCGAAAGCGGGGACCCAGACCCGGGTCCTCAAGAGTTGTCCTGGATCCCCGCTTGCGCGGGGACGAACGGATTGATGGGTAATTCGCATGAACACAATCGATTACCAAACCGACCCCTCGCGGTATCGCCACTGGAAGATCGAACGCGACGGCGACATCGCCTATCTCATCATGGATGTCGACCAGGCCGGCGGCCTCGGCGACTACGAACTCAAGCTCAATTCCTACGACCTCGGCGTCGACATTGAACTGAACGACGCCGTGCAGCGGCTGCGCTTCGAGCATCCGGAAATCCGCTGCGTGGTCATCAAGTCGGGCAAGGACAACGTGTTCTGCGCCGGCGCCAACATCCGCATGCTCGGCAAGGCGACGCACGGCGCCAAGGTGAACTTCTGCAAGTTCACCAACGAGACGCGCCTCGCCATTGAGGACGCGTCGGAGAATTCGAAGCAGATCTACATCTGCGCCATCAACGGCAACGCGGCGGGCGGCGGATACGAGCTCGCGCTTGCCGCCGATCACATCATGCTGGTCGACGACCGCCGCTCGGCGGTGGCGCTGCCGGAAACACCGCTGCTCGCGGTGCTGCCCGGCACCGGCGGGCTCACGCGCGTCACCGACAAGCGCAAGGTGCGGCGCGACCGCGCCGACGTCTTCTGCTCGATCGAGGAAGGCGTGCGCGGCACGCGTGCCGTCGAATGGCGGCTGGTCGACGAGGTGGTGCCGAACTCAAAATGGAAGGATGCGGTCGCCGCGCGCGCGAAGGAGATCGCCGCGCGCTCGGACCGTCCGAAAGATGCCAAGGGCATCACGCTGAGCCCGCTCGAGCGCAAGATCGAAGCCGATCGCGTGTCCTATTCGCATGTCGATGTCGAGATCGACCGCGAAAGGGGGCTCGCGACGGTCACGGTGCGCGGGCCGTCGGAAGGCGTACCGGCTTCCGTCGAAGCGGCGCATGCGCTCGGCGCGAAGTTCTGGCCGCTGGTGATCGCGCGCGAGCTGGAGGACGCGATTTTACATTTGCGCACCAACGAGGCCGCGATCGGAGTCGTGCTGTTCGCGACCTCCGGCAATGCGCAGGCCGTGCTTGAGCACGACGAATTCCTCGCCAAGTCCAATGGCGACTGGCTGATGCGCGAGATCCATCATTATCTCAAGCGCGTGCTCAAGCGCGTCGATGTCACCGCGAAAAGCTTCATCGCGCTGATCGAGCCCGGCTCGTGCTTCGCCGGCACGCTCGCCGAGCTCGCCTTCGCTGCCGACCGCTCGCTGATGCTGATCGGCACGCGCGAAGGCGACAACCGCAAGCCCGCCGCGATTACGCTCGGGCAGGCGAATTTCGGCTTCTATCCGATGGGCAACGGCCTGACGCGGCTCGAAACGCGCTTCCTCGGCGAGCCGAAGACGCTCGAGACGCTGAACGGAAAAATCGGCCAGCCAGTCGAGGGCGAGGTGGCGGCCGAACTGGGCCTCGTCACCGCGGCCTATGAGGATTTCGACTGGGACGATGAGCTGCGCGTGATGTTTGAGGAGCGCACGAGTTTCTCACCCGACGCGATGACCGGCATGGAAGCGAACCTGCGCTTCGCCGGTCCCGAGACGATGGAAACGAAAATCTTCGGCCGGCTGACGGCGTGGCAGAACTGGATCTTCCAGCGCCCCAACGCGATCGGCGAGCAGGGTGCGTTGAAGCTCTACGGCAGCGGCGTCTCGCCCACGTTCAACAAGGACAGGGTGTGATGCGGGTGTTTTACGGGATAGCGCAGCAACAATCTCCGTTCATCCCCGCGCAAGCGGGGATCCAGAGTGCGATCGCAGTGTTGAGAGATTTTTCACTGGGTCCCCGCTTTCGCGGGGACGAACGGGAAACTGGAATAAAGAAAGGATAGTGCCATGAACATCGCCCAGGTCGACTATGACGGCTCGATCCCGAACAATGTCGCGCTCGGGAATGACGTGCGCGTCAAGCGCGCGCTGGAAAAATGGCACCCCGGCTATCTCAACTGGTGGAACGACATGGGGCCGGAAGGCTTCCAGCAGGCGCTGGTCTATCTGCGCACCGCGGTGAGCGTCGACCCGAAGGGCTGGGCCAAGTTCGACTACGTGCGCATGCCGGAATATCGCTGGGGCATTCTGCTTGCGCCGCAGATGGAAGGCCGCAAGGTCAACTTCGGCATGCACAAGGGCGAGGAGGCCTGGCAGGAAGTGCCGGGCGAATATCGCGCCATGCTGCGCCGCCTGGTCGTGATCCAGGGCGACACCGAGCCGGCCTCGGTCGAGCAGCAGCGCCATCTCGGCAAGACCGCGCCCTCGCTCTACGACATGCGCAACCTGTTCCAGGTGAACGTCGAGGAAGGCCGCCATCTCTGGGCGATGGTGTACCTGTTGCAGAAATATTTCGGCACCGATGGGCGCGAGGAAGCCGAAGCGCTGTTGCAGCGCCGTTCGGGCGATCCCGACACGCCGCGCATGCTTGGCGCCTTCAACGAGAAGACGCCGGACTGGCTGTCGTTCTTCATGTTCACCTTCTTCACCGACCGCGACGGCAAGATGCAGCTCGAGGCGCTGGCGCAGTCGGGCTTCGATCCGCTCTCGCGCACCTGCCGCTTCATGCTGACGGAAGAAGCGCACCATATGTTCGTGGGCGAGACCGGAGTCACGCGCGTCATCCAGCGCACCTGCGAGGCGATGAAGGAGGCCGGCATTACCGATCCGCATGAGGTCGAGAAGGTGCGCAAGCTCGGCGTAATCGACCTGCCGACGATCCAGAAAAAGGCCAACCTGCATTTCTCGCTCACGCTCGACCTGTTCGGCAGCGAGATCTCGACCAATGCGGCGAATGCTTTCCACGCGGGTCTCAAGGGCCGCTACCGCGAGGACCGGCTGAAGGACGATCATCAGCTGGAAGGCGGCACCTACCCGGTGCTACGCCTGATCGATGGCAAGATCAGGAACGAGGATGCGCCGGCGCTGTCCGCGCTCAACATGCGGCTGCGCGACGATTACGTGGGCGACTGCAACAACGGCGTCGGGCGCTGGAACAAGGTGATCAGCGAGATCGGCATTCCGTTCGAACTCAAGCTGCCGCACGTCGCGTTCCACCGTCACATCGGCGAGTTCTCCTCGATCAAGGCCGATGTGAACGGGGAGATTTTGAGCGATGCGGACTGGCAGAAGCGTCGCAACGAATTCCTGCCGTCGGATGCCGACCGCGACTTCATCGAGAGCCTGATGAAGGCGGAGACCGAGCCGGGAAAATTCGCCGGCTGGATCGCGCCGCCGAAGGTCGGCATCGACAACAAGCCCGGCGACTTCGAATACGTGAAGATTGTATAGCCCAGCATCGTTCGTCCCCGCGCCCGGGGGTTTGGCTTTGCCGGGGCAAGTCGCTCTCCCGTTCGTCCCCGCGCAAGCGGAGACCCAGGGCAGCTAACCGAAGCTTCGAGTTTTGTCTGGATTCCCGCTTACGGGGAATGAGCCAAACAACTGCCTCTCCCGTTCGTCCCCGCGCAAGCGGGGACCCAGGGCCAGCCAACCGAAGCTTCGAGTGTCTCTGGATCCCCGCTTGCGCGGGGATGAACGGAGTTTGCGGTTGAAGCCTCTGATGCCGCAATGCATACAGAATGACGGGGATAATTCTGCCCATACTCCGGCGGTACATCCGGAAATCGAATCAACCCAGAGTGGAATACTCCAAGCGGTAAAATGATATGGCGGTCAATGCTGCCCGCGCCGAAAACACGCGATAAATCACAGCCAATTTCGAAACCGTGATCCGGCGCGAAAGCGCCTGTCTCGCAGGGCGATTGCGCCAGCCGGCAAGCCAAGCGGGCGGTGGACATCGCTGAACTGCAGGTTGTCGTGCTGGCCTTCCGAAATACTTCGCTCTAGTTTTACCTCCAGGGAGTGGGCATGAGGACGCTGTTGCTGGCTGGATTTCTCCTGGCCGGGCTTGCATCGCAAGCCGCCGCCCAGCTCGCTGTCGGTCCGGTCGCGATCAACAACACCGTCAACGGGGTACCGGTTACCGTCAGTGCGACCTCGTATACGACCGTCAAGCCGGTCGACAACGACATCGTGGTGACTGCGCGAATCTTCGCCGACCTCGTCGACCTGCAGAAAAAAATCGCGAGCATTGTTGGCAAGTTCAAGCCGGGCGACACCTGTGCGAACAAAGGCGCCGAGCCCAATCCGGTCATGTCGCTCAAGAGCAGCACGCTGTGGCCGCGCAGCGATCAGTTGGTCATGTTCCTGCGCGGCCATATCGACATGTGGTCCTGCGTCGCCGGGCCGCCGAAGACCGAGACGCGTTACGTGCAGAAGAAGATCGCCTTCATCAAGTACAAAACGGCCGTGCAGCACACCGTCAAAGAGGTGAAGAAGAGCAAGAGCGGCACGCAGCCATTCGACGCAACGTTGCCCGCTATCCTGATGAAGACGGATGATGGCAAGGTCTCGCTCGAGGTCACCAAGCCCTTCCTCAAGCTCGAAGGAGGGTACTCCGACACGGTTCTCAAGCGCGCCAATGCTGACCTCAACAAGAGCGCGCTCAGTGCCCTGCAAAGCGCGATCGATCCGGAGAAGCTCAAGGCGGCGCTGCCGAAGGAGCTGCAGAAGCTGAACATGTCGGTGCAGTCGGCGCGCTTCCGCGATTACGGCGGCCACGCCATCGCGGAAATCAACCTGGGGGCAACGATCTCCGGGTCATCGCCGCTGCGCCAGCAGGTGCTGACGGATTAGAGGCGACGCAATTCTTCCCGTTCGTCCCCGCGAAAGCGGGGACCCAGAGCAGCCAGCCGAAGCTCCAAGTTTGGTCTGGATTCCCGCTTGCGCGGGAATGAACGGAGTGTGTGGCCGCTGTCGTATTACTCCGCCGAAGCCTGCCGATCCTCTTCCCGCAACTTGAAGCGCTGGATCTTTCCGGTCGCGGTGCGCGGCAAGGTGGTGCGCAACTCGATCCAGCGCGGAAATTTCCACGGTCCCGCCTTGTCCTTGACGTGCCCCTTCAATGTCTCGAGCAGGCCGTCGTCGGCCTTGTAGCCGTTCCTGAGCACGATGAAAGCCTTCGGCTTGATCAGCCCGTCGGCGTCTTCCTTGCCGATGACGGCAGCTTCCAGCACCGCCTCGTGCGAAACCAACGCCGCCTCGACGTCGAACGGCGACACCCACATGCCGCTCACCTTGAACATGTCGTCGGTGCGCCTGCAGTAATAGTAGTAGCCCTCGGCATCGCGGCGATACTTGTCGCCGGTGTGCGTCCACTCGCCGGCGAAGGTGCGGCGGCTCTTGGCGCGCTGGTTCCAGTAGCCTTCGCCGGCCGACGGTCCGCGCACAATTAGCTCGCCGATCTCGCCGTCCCCAACCTCGCGCCCGTGCTCGTCGACGATGCGCGCGTCGTATCCGGGGACGGGCTTGCCGGTCGAGCCATAGCGAATGTCGCCGAGACGGTTGGAGAGGAAGGTGTTGAGCATCTCGGTTGAGCCGAGACCATCGAGCACGTCGACGCCGACCACACTGCGCCAGCGCTCCCCGATATGCGCCGGCAGCGCTTCGCCCGCCGATACGCAGATGCGCAGGCGGTCGGAGCCGGCACCGTGGCGGATCTCCTGGTGAGAGAGCAGCGCGGTGTAGAGCGACGGCACGCCATAGAAAATCGTCACGCGATTGCGCCGCAGGGTCTCAAACACGCCCTCCGGCGATGGACGATGCGGCCAGAGCGCCGCGGTGGCGCCGACCGAGAGCGGGAAGGTCATCGCATTGCCGAGCCCGTAGGCGAAGAACAGCTTGGACGCCGAATGCACCACGTCGTCCTCGCGTATGCCGAGGATGCCCTGGCCAAACAGCTTCGCCGTCGCCATCAGGTTGGAATGGCAATGCTTGACGCCCTTGGGATCGCCGGTCGAGCCGGAGGTGTAGAGCCAGAACGCGACTTCGTCGGAAAGCGTGTCGGCGGTGAATGGCGTGGTGTCCGCACCGGCGATGAGATCTTCGAAGGCGTGGCTTTTCCCGTCATGGCCGGGCTTGTCCCGGCCATCCACGTCTTTTGCAGTTGAGCTGCCCGAAGT
>JBKPLN010000065.1:0-2272 GCA_046731635.1 Pseudomonadota bacterium
AGCGGATTGGACACGACTTCGCCTCAGCAACCCCAATAAAATCAGGCACTTTTTGCAAAGTATCTTAAACCGAGCTGGGAAGACTATGGGTAAATCCGGGTGCTCGCTGGGGGCCTACGATCAGGTTAATCGGCGTATGTAGGCAAGGCCGGCCCCCCAGTGACATCACTATTCCGACCCTTTTCTGGGGTCGGCAAAATTTGCCGTCGCTTTGTGACCTACTTCACATATGGCATTCGCCGCTCCTCCTAGTCTGCAAACATGCAAATCGCGGCAATAGATTACTGGGCACTGGCATCGGCTCTCGGTGGGACGCTGATGATCGCAACAATGATCTGGATTGTTGTTCTGGATCGCCGGGCCAGCCAGTAGGCCTCGACCAGATCGGAACAATCCACCCGGCGTAATTTGGATATTGAGGCGGAAACGACAGCAAACTCGGAAAGGTGCATTTCGAAACGTCATGCAAGCCGGAAGCGCAGAAGTTGTTCGACCAAGGAATGCTGTACCAGCACTCTTTCTGGTACCGCGCGTCACAAAAAACATTTGAAGACGTGCTGAAGGCCGATCCCGAGTGCGGCATTGCCTATTGGGGAATTGCGCTGAGTCTCCTGCTCAATCCTCACGTCGCGCCGCCCGCCAAGAATCTCGCCGAGGGCACCGCTGCGATTAACAAGGGAAAGAGCGTCGGGGCCAAAAGCGAGCGCGAGCGTGACTATATCGATGCGCTTGCCGTCATGTACGCCGAGTACGAAAAGGTCGATCACCGCACGCGCATCCAGGCCTATGCCAAGGCGATGGAGCAACTGGCGCAACGCTATCCGAATGATGACGAGGCTCAGATCCATTACGCGCTGGCCCTCAACACCTCGGCCTCACCGGCCGACAAAACCTACGCCAACCAGCTCAAAGGAGCCGCGATTCTTGAGCCCATCTTTGTTCACCAGCCGCAGCATCCCGGCGTCGCGCACTATCTGATTCACCTCTACGACTATCCGCCGATTGCCGATAAGGGACTCAACGCAGCGAGACTCTACGCCAAAATCGCCCCGGACGCCGCACACGCGCAACACATGCCGTCGCATATTTTTACGCGCGTCGGCTATTGGCAGGAGTCGATCGACTCTAATGCTGTCTCGCAGCGTGTCGCGAAGGAAGCTTCCGATTTTCACGACCAACTGCATGCCATGGACTACCAGGTCTATGCCTATCTGCAATTGGGCCAAGACGCGAAAGCCAAAGCCATTCTCGATGATATGACGACGGTAAAGGGTTTCACGGAGACTTTTCTTCCCGGCCCTTATGCGTTGGCGGTTTCGCCAGCGCGTTACGCGATCGAACGCGCCGACTGGAAGGCAGCGGCCGCGCTCGATGTGCGCCCCAGCCCGCTGGGGCAGGTGCAAGCGATCACGTATTTCGCGCGGGCGTTAGGCGCGGCCCGTTCGGGCAACCCCGAAGCCGCAAAGCCGGATATCGCCAAACTCGGCGAATTGCGCGACAAGTTACGCGAGGCGAAAGACGCTTATTGGTCCGAACAGGTCGACATTCAGCAAAAGGTCGCCTCTGCCTGGCTGCTCTATGCCGAGGGCAAGTACGATGACGCTCTGAAAGCCATGAGTGCGGCCGCCGATGCGGAGGACAAGACTGAAAAACATCCAGTTACTCCGGGCGTCCCCAAGCCGGCACGCGAGCTCTATGGCGTGATGCTACTTGAGCGCGGAATGGCCCAGGAAGCACTCGCTGCGTTCGAGGCAACGCTGAAGAAAGAGCCCAATCGGCTCGCTGCCTATGTAGGCGCGGCAAAGGCCGCCGAGAAATCCGGCGACTCAGGAAAAGCGCGCGAATACTATGGCAAGGTCGTCTCAATCGCGAGCAACGCGGACAATAGTCGCACCGAAGTTGACCATGCGCGTGCGCACTTGAAGTAGAACTGAGGCGATAGGAACGTCGTGAGAGCAGTTTTTCAGCTGATCCTGCTAGGTGCTCTCGTTACTCCTGCCGACGCTCAATCGTTTGAGCTGCTCGGATATGCTGGCGAGCTTGGCGAATGGGAGTTGACTGCCACCGTGACCGGAAAGACGCATAATCAAGCCAACGAATTCTCCGGGCAGTTGATGATGAAGCACGTCGGAATCTGCACCCAGGAGGGGCCGGAAGAAAAATCTGGTGAAATCCGAATACAAATATCGCAACCATCCCGAATGGCCCCGACCCTGTTGTTTGACGGCGTCGAATGCACGTACGCTGGCCAGCTGTCGGACGCCTATAAAGG